>NZ_JBWZET010000184.1:0-2215 GCF_056722145.1 Rhizomicrobium sp.
AGCCGGAATGGTTGTTGAAGGTCACGCACGGACTGATGACATCGAGGATCGCCGCGCCTTTGTGGGCAATGGCGCCCTTGATCAGCGGCACCAGCTGTTTCTTGTCGCCGGAGAAACTGCGCGCCACGTAGGTCGCACCCAGGAGCAGCGCCAGCGAAACGAGATCGATCGGCGAATCCGTGTTCATCTCGCCGCCCTTCGATTTGGAACCCTGGTCGGCGGTGGCGGAGAACTGGCCTTTCGTCAAGCCGTAGACGCCGTTGTTTTCGCAGATATAGACCATGTTGACGCCGCGCCGCAGCGCATGAACGAACTGGCCGAGCCCGATGGACGCGCTGTCGCCGTCGCCCGAAACTCCGAGATAGATAAGATCGCGATTGGCCATGGCCGCGCCGGTCAGCACGCTCGGCATGCGCCCGTGCACCGAATTGAAGCCGTGCGCCTGCCCCAGGAAATAGTCCGGCGTCTTCGACGAACAGCCGATGCCCGACATCTTGGCGACGCGATGGGGCGCGATGGCGAGTTCGAAGCATGCCTGCACGATGGCGGCGCTGATCGAATCGTGGCCGCAGCCGGCGCACAAGGTGGAAATCCGCCCTTCGTAATCACGCCGCGTGAAGCCGAGCGCATTCGGTTTCAGCGAAGGATGATGCAGCTTGGGCTTGGCGATATAGGTCATCTCAAAAACCCGTCATGCTGAGGTGGCCGGTCGGACAATACTGGTGACGATCAGACACATCGTTCGATCGAACGGCCCGCGAAGCACGTACACTCATTCCGCCGCCTCCTGGGCTTCGGTCTCGGCCAGGCCGGCGATGGCCGCGATTTGCCGGATGATGAAGCGGGCGGTGATCGGCGTGCCGTCGAAATGCAGCACGAGCAGGAATTTCGCCGGATCGATGGCGCATTCGCCGACGATCAGTTTCATCAATTGCGCATCGCGGTTCTGTTCCACCACGAACACCTGATCGTGCGCCGCGATGAAGGCGTCGACTTCGTCATTGAAAGGAAACGCGCGCACGCGCATCAGATCGAGCGGCAGGCCGCGCCCTTTCAGCACTGCGACGGCTTCCTCCATCGCCACCGCCGTCGAACCGTAATAGATGACTCCGAACTTCGCCTGTTGCTGGGCCTGTCGCACGACCGGTTTTGGCACCAGTGATTTGGCGGTTTCGAATTTGCGCAGCAGCCGCTTCATGCCCTCCACATAGGTGGCGCCTTCTTCGGAATAGCGCGCGTAGGCGTCGTGGCTGGAGCCGCGGGTGAAATAGGCGCCTTTGGAAGGATGGGCGCCGGGGATGGTACGATAGGGCACAGCATCGCCGTCGACATCGAGATAGCGCCCGAAGGACTTGCCCGCTTCCAGCTCTTCCGCGCTAAGAACCTTGCCGCGGTCGTATTTGCGCGCATCGTCCCAGGCGAGGGGCGCGACCAGCCAGTCGTTCATGCCGATGTCGAGGTCCATCATCACGAATACCGGCGTCTGCAGCCGTTCGGCGAGATCGAACGCGGCGGCCGCGAATTCGAAGCATTCGTGCGGGTCGGCGGGGAACAACAGCACATGCTTGGTGTCGCCGTGGCTGGCATAGGCGGCAAGCACCACATCCGATTGCTGGGTGCGGGTCGGCATGCCGGTGGAAGGGCCGCCACGCTGCACGTCGAACACCACCGCCGGCACTTCGGCGTAATAGGCGAAGCCGAAAATCTCGCTCATCAGCGAAATGCCCGGGCCCGAGGTGGCGGTGAAGGCGCGGGCCCCGTTCCATCCCGCCCCGACCACCATGCCGATGGCGGCGATTTCGTCTTCGGCCTGCAGAAACGCGAAGTTCCTTTTCTTCGAGACCGGATCGACGCGGAAGCGCGAGGCGTGGCGGTTGAAATTCTCGGCGAGCGAGGTCGACGGCGTGATCGGATACCAGGCGCAAACCGTCGCGCCCGCCCAGACGCATCCCAGCGCCGCGGCGTTGTTGCCCTGGATGAATATGCGCTCGCCGACCTTGTCCTGGCGCTTCACTTTCAGCTTGCAGCGGCCCTTCAGCTTGTCGCGGGCATATTCGAAGCCGAAGCCGAGCGCCTGGATGTTGGGCGCGAGCAGTTTCTTCTTGGTTTCGAACTGCTCCGCGATCAGCCATTTGACCGCTTCCAAATCCATGCCGAGAAGGTTGGTCAGGGCGCCGACATAAACGATGTTCTTGAACAATTGGCGCTGGCGCGG
>NZ_JBWZET010000185.1:0-2097 GCF_056722145.1 Rhizomicrobium sp.
GTGCGAGCCCGTACCAGAAGAAGTCGGTGGACAATGCCGTTTACCAGAGCCACGAAGTGCGCCTTGCCTCCGAAGAGCGCCTTTTCAACATGCTGGACTACGTGGTCGGCTGGAACACCGTTTCCGCCCCGACTTCGGTCACCGTCTCGAACGGCATTGCCCCGCACTCGACGATCACCCAAGGGGCCGCGAACCCCAATGGCCCGACCGAATATTCGTGGTTCGGCAACCTGACCGTCCACCCGGTTGAGAAGCTCGAAATCTCGGGCGGCGCGCGCTACATCATCGACAAGTACGATTTCGCCGCCGTGGGCCTCCACCAGCGCGTGACCAAGACGATCTGGACCGCTTCGGCTTCGTACCATTTCAACCCGGACTTCATGCTTTATGCCAACGCGGGTTCGTCGTTCCGCACGCCGGGCAGCAACCTCGGCCTGGCATTCACGCCCTATACCTATCAGGTCTACGCGTTCCTGCCCTATCCGACTAACGATTCGGTCATCCAGCCGGAAACTTCGACTTCCTATGAAGCCGGATTCAAGGCGCAGTTCCTCGATCGCAAGCTGACCCTGAACCTTGATTACTACCATCAGGACTTCAAGAACTACCAGTACGTCAGCCCAGACTTCCTCTACACCTACATTTCCGGCGTCGGTCCTTGGGCGGCGTCACAGTTCGTGGCGGCGCCGATCATCATCGGCACCACCAACGTGCCGGCGAAGGTCGATGGCGTCGAGGGTGATTTCAATTACCACTTCGCCGCCCAGGGCAACATCGGCGGGTCGTTCAGCTACACCAACGGCCGCATCACCGGCGGCGCGCTGGTGCCCTGCAACGTCAATGGCTACAGCACGCTGTCGCCGACCAACCTGCTCGCCCAGTGCGTCGGCGGGGCGATGTCGATCAACCCCAAGTTCGGTGCGCAGCTTCACGCCGATTATGCGCAGCCGATCAACGATCGCCTGACCGGCTTCGTCCGCGGGCAGTTGACCTACCGTGGCGCCACCGCGCCCGGCTTCAACCCCTATGACCATGCCAACGGCTTCGCCGTCGCGAACGTCTACCTCGGCGTTCGTGCGCCCGACAGCGCCTGGGAGCTGACCCTGTTCGTCAAGAACCTGTTCAACAACCAGACCCGCCTGCCGACCTACGGTGGCAATATCCAGGCGGTCACGCCCGAGCAGTCGGGCTATGGCCCGCCGGTCCCGGGCAACCCGGTCGGTTCGAACTACACTTATGTGTCGGTCGTTCCGCCGCGGGCGTTCGGCATCACCGCGCGCTACGCGTTCGGCTCGCGCTGATCCAGGCGGGCTTTAGCGTGATGACTTCAGGTTGAAGCAAGCTTCAACCTGAAGTCATCAGCAACGCTCAAACGCCGCGCGGGCTCATTGCCTTATGACGTGATTCATCATCACGTCATAAGGCTCCAGCGGGGCGGCAGGCTTTCCGGCCTGCCGCCCCGTTTGCGTTCTGGCGCGAGGATTCAAAGGCAGTCCGCGCCTACGCGCCGGGGCTATCGCGCGGTCGGAGACTTGCCGTCCCAGCGCCCGCCGATCGCCAGGATCAGCGCCACCGCGTTGGTCTGGCGAACCACCACCGCGTTGATCCGCGCCGATCGCGCCGAATAGGCGGTGGCCTGCGCGACCACCACCGTGGAATAGTCGATCGTGCCCGCCAGGTACTGGTTGCGCGCGATCGTTTCGGCCCGGTCTGCCGAAACCGCGGCGCGCTCGCGCAGCGCTGCCTCGTCGGCATAGGCCGATACCCCGGCAAGATCGTCCTCGACCTGCTGGAACGCGGCCAGCACAGTCTGCCGATAGACCGCCGCAGCCT
The DNA here is from genome assembly GCF_056722145.1 of Rhizomicrobium sp. Taxonomy (NCBI): domain Bacteria; kingdom Pseudomonadati; phylum Pseudomonadota; class Alphaproteobacteria; order Micropepsales; family Micropepsaceae; genus Rhizomicrobium; species Rhizomicrobium sp. The sequence continues at coordinate 1,834 of NZ_JBWZET010000185.1, forward strand.
GGTCGTATTGCGCGCGCGCCTGCGCCACCCGCGCCCGCGTCGCGCCGAAATCGAGCAGTGTCTGCGCGGCGGACAGGCCCAGCGACCACAGCGTCACCGGCGCCGACACCAGATCGCCGATCGAGCTGGCGCTGAGGCTGCCGTCGGCGGTCAGGCCAAGCTGCGGAAAATAGGCGGCGCGCTGCACGCCGATGCCGGCATTGGCGGCGGCGACGCGGCGCTCGGCCGCGGCGATGTCGGGTCGGCGCTGCAACAGGTCGGATT
>NZ_JBWZET010000186.1:0-7266 GCF_056722145.1 Rhizomicrobium sp.
CCGGCGTCGAGCTTGGAGATGTCGAGCAGGGTGTCCATCATCGCGCGCAGCGAGCGCAGCGAATTGTCGAGGTTGGCGACCAACTCGCCGCTTTCGCCGCCGCCCAGACGGCGCGACAGCGCGCTGACGAACAAGGTCATCGCATGCAACGGTTGGCGCAGGTCGTGGCTCGCCGCGGCGAGAAAGCGCGATTTGGAGCGGATCGCCTCCATCGCCTCGTCGCGCGCTCCCTGCAACTGCGCCTCGAAAGCGCGCTCGCGGGTGATGTCGAGCAGCAGCACGAAGCAGCCGAGGACGCGCTCGTTGTGGTCGCGGTCGGGATAGGCGAAGCCGCGCACGACATTGACCATGCCGCCGGCGAAGTCGGCGGGGGCCTCGAACTCGGCGTGGGCGCCGGCCAGCGCGCGCTCGATTCCCGGCCTGGCGGCGATGGCGAAATCCTGGTCGGCCTCGCCGAGCTTGCGGTTGAGGAAGGCGGACGCGGGCGCGCCGGTCCACGCCTCGACGGTGGCGTTGACGAAGTGACAAACCAGATCTACATCGTAATATGCGACAATCCCCGGCAGGCCATCGGCCATTATATTGAGCATCTGCGCGTCGCAGAGAAAGCGCGTCGTGCGCTCCATTCCGAGGCAGTGAAACGGAAGCTGGGGCTTGTTCATTGGCGGCGGCGTCCCGTCGGCGGTCCCGCATGAAAGCCCATATCTGCGCAGCAAGCCGGGGATTGACAAGGGCTTGGAACGGAATAGGCCTTTTGGCATAGGTCGCCGTTAGGGCATCTGGAGAATGGCGCCGCGCCTTGATTTCGGTCAAACGTCTGGCCGCGAAAACACAAAGGCGGAGTCAAAAATGAACGTCGCAGTCCGTCCCAGAGTTCAGGCCCTGCAAGCGGCGGGGGAGGGACTCAATCTTGCCGAGGCAACGACCTCGAGCTTCCCTTACAGCGAAGCGGTGATCGTGAGCTATGCGCCCGGGCAGGAGGTGGTCGGCGAAGGCGATCCGACTGACAATTACTTTCTCGTCGTCCGCGGCGTCTTTCGAGCGGTGAAAGTGACCCGCGACGGCCGCCGTCAGATTTTCGCCTTCTACATGCCCGGTGACATGTGCGGCCTTGAGCCCGACGACGCCCATGGCCTGACCATCGAGGCGGTCAACGCCGGCACCGTCGCGGCGCTGTCGCGCCAGGTCTGCAAGGCGCGGATGAGCCGCGACCCGCACTTCAACAACGCCGTGTTCGACAACGTCACCCGCGCGCTCGCCCACGCCGTCGACCACATGACGATGGTCGGGCGGAGTTCGGCGGAAGAGCGACTCGCCTGGTTCCTGTGGATGCTGAGCGGCCGCTCGCGCGGCCGGCGCGCCGCGTCGGTCGAACTCGCCATGCAGCGACAGGACATCGCCGACTATCTCGGTCTGACGATCGAAACCGTGAGCCGCACCTTCACCCACCTCAAGGCGCAGGGATTGGTGGCGTTGCCGACCACCCGCCGGGTCGACATTCTCCGCCCCGACCTGCTCGAGCGACTCGCTTCGGCCGATCGCGACGCGCCCATCCGCTCCGCCCGCGCCCTCTGCTGAGAGGGGCGGTTTTCGGCGCGGCCAGCTGGTCGCGCAAATGCTCTCAACGCGGCCGGTGGCCGCGTTTTTTTTGGCCGCGCGCCGCGACCGCGGCGCCGCTCTCCCTCGTCAGTTGGCGAACAACATCGGCGTGCGCGCCAGAGCCAGCGAGCCGCGCGTCGTGTCGCCGAGAATCCATTCCGTGGCGCGCAAATGGCCGTAGCCGCCCAGCACCAGCAGCGAAGCGCCGAAGTGGTCGGCCTCCTCCGCCAGCGTCGTCGCGACATCGCGGCCGCGGCTGTGGGCGCGACGCGATTCGACGGCGATCTCGTGGCGGCTGAGGTGGCGCGCGATCTCGGCGGTCGGGTCGAGCGAGCCGCCGTCGGCCGCGTCGTCGGGATCGACCGCGACGAAGCGGGTCAACCGCGTCTGCCGCAGGATCGGCAGCGCCTCGTGCAGCGCCCGGCTCGATTCGCGGCTGCCGTCCCAGGCCACCAGCGCGCGTTGCGGCAGGCCGCGGAAGGCGTAGGCGGCCGGCACGACCAGCAGTGGCCGGCCGGATTCGAACAGGCAACTGACGAACACCGCGCGCTCGAGATCGGAGCCGCCGTCGCGCGACCAGCCGAGCACGGTGAGGTCGGCGCAGCGCGCGTGACGGGCGCAAATCTGCCCGGCCTCCTGCTCGAAGGCGTCGACCCGCCTGAGTTCGTTGCGCGACGCCAGCTTGCCGTAGATCGCCTTGATGCGTCGCTCGGACTGTTCGGCCTCTTCGCTAGCTTGGCGCTGCGCGTGGATCCAGGCTTCGGGGACCCGCGCGTTCGCCGCCGACATTGGATAGAACGGCACCAGGCCGAACATCAGCCCGGTGAGATGCCCGCCGAAAGCGGAACACAGCATGTCGGCATAGACCAGCGCGTGCACCGCGGCGTCGCTCTCGTCCTGTGACACGAGCACGTCGCGGTAGCCCAAAATCGCGCAGTCTTTGGCAATCGTCGTTTCCACGGCCGCCATGGCCAGGATGCTCCCCGGGGTCCCTGCGGCGCACGCGACGACGAGAGACGCGCACGTCTTTGTTTCAACGCCAGGAAAGCTAGGCGCAGGGGAGCCGGGACCGTATGACATAGGTCAAGCCGTCAATTCGTCGCAGCTCGCCGCGCCAGAAATCCGCCGAACAGAAGGCGAAACGGCTCACTCATGCTGCGACACACCGTCACAGGGTCGACTTTGCACGGCGCTCGCCGCAGGGCGACCATCGGCGGAATTCCCTGCAATTCTGCATATGTGCGGGACGCCGCCGCGATGCTCCGTCGACGCTCGTCATTCTCGTGTCGGGGTAGACGCATCCGGGCGCCAAAGCTAAAGCGCGAGGGCAGCGGCCGTGCAGGACTCCGGCCGCGAGCTTGACCTGAATCAAGACGAGCGAAAGGCCTTCGCCCAGTGTCGGGGGAGGATTCGCCATTAGGGGCAGGGGGTTTCACATGCAGGCGGTCACGACGAGCAAGTCGATGCGCGGCGGCGAGGTCGGACTGATAGCGGTGCTCGCTGTCGTCGCCCTGCTTTGCCTCTACATCGCCGCCAAGACGATCGAACCGGCGTTCGCGTTTCATATGGCGCTTGGGGTGGTGGCCGCCGCGGCCGGCGTGTTCGCCATTTTCCAGCGCTACTCGGCGCGCCCCGCCGCGATGCCGCCGCTCGAGATCGACGGCAAGCCCAACTACAATTTCGGGCCGGTCAAGTTCTGCACCCTCGCCGCCCTGTTCTGGGGCGTCGCAGGCATGGCGGTGGGCATCTACATCGCCTTCGAGCTGGCCTATCCCTGGCTGAACCTCGCGCCGTGGTTCAACTTCGGCCGCCTGCGGCCGCTGCACACTTCGGCGGTCATCTTCGCCTTCGGCGGCAACGTCTTGCTGGCGACTTCGTTCTACGTCGTGCAACGCACCAGTCGCGCCCGTCTCGCCGGCGACTTGGCGCCGTGGTTCGTCGTCCTCGGCTATCAGATGTTCATCGTGCTGGCCGGCACCGGCTACCTGCTCGGCGTCACCGACGGCAAGGAATACGCAGAGCCTGAATGGTACGTCGATCTGTGGCTGACCGTCGTGTGGGTCACCTATTTGCTCGTGTACCTTGGGACGTTGATGCGGCGCAAAGAGCCCCATATCTACGTCGCCAACTGGTTCTTCCTCGCCTTCATCCTCACCATCGCGATGCTGCATCTCGGCAACAACGCCGCGATCCCGATTTCGCTCCTGTCGTCGAAGTCGGTGATCCTGTGGGGCGGCGTCCAGGACGCGATGTTCCAGTGGTGGTACGGCCACAATGCGGTCGGCTTCTTCCTCACCGCCGGCTTCCTGGCGATGATGTACTATTTCGTGCCGAAGCAAGCCCAACGCCCGATCTATTCGTATCGGCTGTCGATCATCCACTTCTGGGCGCTGATCTTCCTCTACATCTGGGCGGGTCCGCACCATCTCGAATACACGGCGCTGCCCGACTGGGCGCAGACGCTGGGCATGGTGTTCTCGGTGATGCTGTGGATGCCTTCGTGGGGCGGCATGATCAACGGCCTGATGACGCTGAACGGCGCCTGGGACAAGCTGCGCACCGATCCGATCCTGCGCCTGTTCGTCACCAGCCTGGCGTTCTACGGGATGAGCACGTTCGAAGGTCCGATGATGTCGGTCAAGTCGGTGAACTCGCTGTCGCACTACACCAACTGGACGATCGGCCACGTGCACTCGGGTGCGCTCGGCTGGAACGGCGAGGTCACCTTCGGGATGCTCTACTACCTGGTCCCGCGCCTGTGGGGCCGTGAGCGCCTCTACAGCATGCGCATGGTCAACTGGCACTTCTGGACCGCCACCATCGGCATCGTGTTCTATGCCGCGTCGATGTGGGTTGCCGGTGTCACCCAGGGCCTGATGTGGCGCGAATACGGCGCCGACGGCTATCTGGTGAACTCGTTCGCCGATGCCGTTGCCGCGATCCATCCGATGTACGTGCTGCGCTGCTTCGGCGGCCTGCTCTACCTGACGGGCGGCGTGTTCATGACCATCAACATCTGGCGGACCATCCTGGGCCACCAGCGCGACGAAGCGCCGATGTACGTACCGGCCTACGATCACGCTCGTGACCGGCCGCTGGTCAGCAACGCAGCCTGAGGGGGAACGCCAATGTCTACTGCAACACCCGGCGTTCTCACGCGCCACCAGAAGATCGAACGCAATGTCACGATCCTCGGCGTGCTCGCCTTCCTGGCGGTCATCGTCGGCGGCATCGTCGAGATCGCGCCGCTGTTCTGGATCGACAACACCATCGAGAAGGTGAAGGGCATGCGCCCCTACACCCCGCTCGAACAGGCCGGTCGCGACATCTTCATCCGTGAAGGCTGCTACTTGTGCCACAGCCAGATGATCCGTCCGTTCCGTGACGAGGTCGAACGCTATGGCCACTACAGCCTCGCCGCGGAATCGATGTACGACCATCCGTTCCAGTGGGGCTCGAAGCGGACCGGGCCGGACCTCGCCCGCGTCGGCGGCCGCTATTCGGACAGCTGGCACGTCCAGCACCTGACCGATCCGCGTTCGGTCGTGCCTGAATCGGTGATGCCGCCTTACGCCTTCCTGGCGCAGAACGACCTCAAGGCCGGCGACATGACCGCCGAGCTGACCGCGCTGTACCATGCCGGCGTTCCTTACTCGAAGGAGCAGATCGAGAAGGCGAACGACGACCTGAAGCTCCAGGCCGACGCCAACGGCGCCGCCGCCGAGCTGCAGAAGCGTTACCCGAAGGCGCAGGTCCGCGACTACGACGGTAACCCCGCGCGCCTGACCGAGATGGACGCGCTGATCGCCTATCTCCAGGTGCTGGGCACCATGGTCGATGTCGAGAGCGCGGCCGCGCAGGAGCAGCTCGCCAAGGAAGTGAAGGAGAAGGGCCGGTGATCGACGCCCTGACTTACGTCGCCGTGCGCGACTTCACCGCCACCTGGGGCTTGGTGCTGACCGTGGCGACTTTCGTGGTCCTTGTCGCCTGGCCGTTCCGGCCCGGCGCCAGGCGGATCAACGATGCGGCTGCCCGCATGATCTTCGAGGATGAGAACGATGGCCAATAAGCGCATCGACGAGCCCACCGGCACCGAGACCGTCGGCCATGAATGGGACGGGATCGAGGAACTCAACACGCCGCTGCCGCGCTGGTGGCTGCTGACCTTCTATGCCTGCATCCTGTTCGCGATCGGCTATGTCGTTGTCTATCCGGCGATCCCGCTGGCGGACCACGGCACCCGCGGGCTGTGGGGCTGGAGCAGCCGCGGCGACCTTGCCCGGGAAATGGACAAGGCGAGGGGCGAAAAGGCCGGGGTGAGGGCGGCGCTCGCCGCCACGCCGATCGAGGCGCTGCCCGGCAATCCGGAGCTGATGAAAGCGGCGGTGGCCGGCGGCAAGGCGGCGTTCCGCGTCAACTGCGTCCCCTGCCACGGCGCTGGCGCGGCGGGATCGAAGGGCTATCCGAACCTCAACGACGATGACTGGCTGTGGGGCGGCGATCTCGCCACCATCCAGACCACCATCACCCACGGCATCCGCCAGCCTGGCGACGATGCCACCCGCATGAGCCTGATGCCGAGCTTCGGCCACGACGGCATCCTGACCCCGGCGCAAGTCGACGATGTCGCGAGCTACGTCCGTTCGCTGTCGAAGCTCGAGCCGGCGGGCGCGGCGGCGCAGCGCGGCGCGGCGATCTTCGCGGCCAACTGCGTGGCGTGCCACGGGCCCGACGCCAAGGGCCAGCGCCAGTTCGGCGCGCCCAACCTGACCGACGCGATCTGGCTCTATGGCGGCGAGCATGCCGACGTCGTCGCCAGCGTCACCAATGCCCATGCCGGGGTGATGCCGGCGTGGGGGCAGAAGCTCGATCCGGTGACGATCAAGATGCTCGCCGCTTATGTCCACTCGCTGGGCGGTGGCGAGGCTTCGCCCGCCGCAGCGGCCGCCCCGGCGGCCCACTAACCAAGGGAAAGGGTCCGCTCCCCTTCGCCGGGGGGCGGGCTGGACAACGGCCATGAACGACCAGACCCCCCACGCGCTTTATGAAAAGCGCAAGTCCGTCTTTCCGCGCCAGGTCGACGGCAAGTTCCGCCGCATCAAGTGGCTGATCATGATCGTCGCGCTCGGCGTCTACTACGCCACGCCGTGGCTGCGCTGGAATCGTGGGCCTTATGCGCCCAACCAGGCGGTGCTGATCGACCTCGCCCACCGCCGATTCTACATGTTCGCGATCGAGATCTGGCCGCAGGAGTTCTACTTCGTCGCCGGTCTGCTGATCATGGCGGGGATCGGCCTGTTCCTGATCACCTCCGCGGTCGGCCGCGCCTGGTGCGGCTATGCCTGCCCGCAGACGGTGTGGACCGACCTGTTCCAGCACATCGACCGCTGGATCGACGGCGACCGCAATGCCCAGATCAAGCTCCAGGCGGCGCCATGGACCGCGGGCAAGATCGCGAAGCGGCTGTTCAAGTGGTACGTGTACCTGTCGATCGCGTTCATGACCGGCGGCGCGTGGATCTACTATTTCGCCGACGCGCCGACGCTGCACCACCAGTTCTGGACCGGGCACGCCGATCCGGTCGCCTATGCCACGGTCGGGGTGCTGACCTTCACCACGTTCTGGCTGGGCGGGTTCATGCGTGAGCAGGTGTGCATCTATATGTGC
>NZ_JBWZET010000187.1:0-2984 GCF_056722145.1 Rhizomicrobium sp.
GCTTTCGGCGTGCCGGCCACGTTCCGCGCTTCGGCCGCCAGATGGAAGAAGGCCACCGAGGTATTGAGCTGTTCCGCCTGGGCGGCCAGTTCCTCGGAGGTGGCGGACATCTCCTCGGCCGCCGCCGAGTTCTGCTGCGTCACCTTGTCCAGTTGCTGGATGGCCTGGTTGATCTGGCTGGCGCCGATGTCCTGTTCGCGGCAGGCGGCGGAGATTTCGGAAACGAGCTCGGCGGTCTTGTGGATGTCGGGTACCAGCTTCGCCAGCATTTCGCCCGCGGTTTGGGCGGCCTTCACCGTTTCGCTCGACAGGCCGCTGATTTCGGTGGCCGCGGTCTGGCTTCTCTCGGCGAGCTTGCGCACTTCCGAGGCTACGACCGCGAAGCCTTTGCCGTGCTCGCCGGCGCGGGCTGCTTCCACCGCCGCATTGAGGGCAAGCAGATCGGTCTGGCGGGCGATTTCCTGCACGATGGTGATCTTCTCGGCAATCGTCTGCATCGCGACGACCGCCCGGTTGACCGCCGTGCCCGAGGTTTCGGCATCCTTGGCCGACTGCTTGGAAATCTTTTCGGTCTGGGCGGCGTTGTCGGCGTTCTGCTTGATGTTGGCGGCCATCTGCTCCATCGAGGCCGAAGCTTCTTCCGCCGCCGACGCCTGTTCGGTAGCGCCCTGGCTGAGCTGCTCGGACGAGGACGACAATTCCTGGCTGCCCGACGAGACATTGTTGGCGGCCGCGATGGCATCGCCGACGACACCCCTGAGGCGCTCGACCATGCTCTCCAGCGCCATGCCGAGCTTGTCCTTCTCCGACAGCGGTTTCGGCTGCACGGTGAGATCGCCGGCCGCGATCTGGTCGGCCATGGCGGCGGTGGCGCGCAAATTGGCGGTCATGATGTTGACCGAGACGACCACGTCCTTGATTTCGTCGTTGGTCCGGACCTCGATGCGCTGGTCGAGATCGCCGATCGCCACCGCCTGGGCCATCAGGTTGATCTTCTTGAGCCCGGCACTGATCGAAATCATCACCCACGCGGCGGTCGCGATCGACAACAGCAGCGCGAACACGACGACGCCGATCAGAAGCGCGCGCGTGTTGGCGTATTCGGTTGCGGCATCCGTGACGGCGTTGTCCATTCCCGTCTTGACGATGTTGACGATATCGTCGGTCGTCTTCTGCAGGCTGTTGTTGAGCTTGCTGATCTGACCTGTCGACAGCGCCTTGGCCTCGTCGTTGCGATTGGCCAGCGCGAGCTCGCGAAGTTTGTTGTCGAGGGGTTTGATCTGCTCCCAGTCCGAACTGATCGACTCGTAGAGAACGCGCCCTTTTTCGCTGGCGATCTTGGTGCCATGGGCGATGTCGTCGTCGATCTGCCGGCGCAGGTCGGTGAGCTTGTCGTCATAGGCGCGCATCTTGGCATCGTCGGTTTCGAGAATGATGTTCTTCTCGTTGCGGACGAAATCGAGGATGTCGATCTTGACTTCCTTGGCCGTGGACAGCCGGTCGACATAGGTGCCGGTCAGCGTGTTCATCGTCGCATTCATGGCCGCCAGGCTCGAAATGCCGATGTACGAGGCGGTCACCAGCATGATTGCGATGAGGCCGAAGGCGAGGCCAAGTTTCAGTTTGATGGTAAAGCGCATGGTCCCCTCCCTGGGGGTGTTATTTTGATCTTGTTCGCGGCACTTGGTTTCAGGGCTCAGGCGTAGTCGCGAAAGCCGTCGTCGTTTTCGTCGCGTCCGCCATGGCTCATGTCGAGGGCGAAGCCTTTGGCGCGGGCTTGCTGTTCGGCGACGGTCGCCGGTTTGGCTTTCGACGGCCGCACCTTGACCTTGCCTTGCATGTGCGTAGCCGGAGCGGCCCGTTTCGGCGCCGTGGCCGGGGCGCGGGCATCGTCGGTACGGAAGTAGGCGATGGAAGATTGCATCTCCTCCGATTGCGCCGCGAGTTCCTCGCTGGTCGCCGACATCTCTTCCGAGGCGGCGGCGTTCTGCTGGGTGACCTTGTCGAGCTGCTGGATCGCTTCGTTGATCTGCGATGCGCCGACATCCTGTTCGCGGCAGGCGACGGAGATTTCGGACACGAGTTCCGCGGTGCGGCGTATGTCGGGCACCAGCTTCGCCAGCATTTCGCCGGCGGTCTGGGCCGCCTTGACGGTGTCGCTCGACAGGCTGCTGATCTCGGTCGCGGCGAGCTGGCTCCTTTCGGCGAGCTTGCGAACTTCCGAGGCGACCACCGCGAAGCCCTTGCCGTGTTCGCCGGCGCGGGCCGCTTCCACCGCCGCATTGAGCGCGAGCAGGTCGGTCTGGCGGGCGATTTCCTGCACGATGGTGATTTTCTCCGCGATGGTGCGCATCGCCTCCACCGCCTTGGTCACCGCCGTGCCCGACGCTTCCGCGTCCTTGGCGGACTGCTTGGAAATCTTCTCGGTCTGGCTGGCGTTGTCGGCATTCTGTTTGATGTTCGCCGCCATCTGTTCCATCGAGGCGGAAGCCTCTTCGGCGGCGGCGGCCTGCTCGGCGGCGCCCTGGCTCACCTGTTCGGCGGCGGAGGATAGCTGCTGGCTGCCCGAGGAGACATTGCCGGCGGCCGAGATGGCGTCGCCGACCACGCCGCGCAGGCGCTCGACCATGGTGTCGAGAGCCTTGCCGATCTCGTCCTTGTCCGACTGCAGCTTGACGTTGACGGTGAGGTCGCCGGTGGCGATGCGGGTCGCGGTTCCCGCTACGCCCTGCAGCGACTCGACCATGTTCTTCATGGCGGTGACGAGCTTGTCGATGTCGGAGCGCGGCACCGGCTTGTGCGACAGGTCGCCGAGCGTGATGTGCTCCATGATCTCGGCGATGCGGCGTTCGGTAGTCACCAGGTTCTGGCAGCCTTTGCCGAGCGTGTCCTTGTCCGACAGGATGACGGGATCGACGGTGAGATCGCCGATCGACAGCTTCTGCACGAAGGCATCGAGGCGGTGGAGGCGCCCCATCACCTTG
>NZ_JBWZET010000188.1:0-2865 GCF_056722145.1 Rhizomicrobium sp.
GAGGCGAGCCGCCCTGCCGCCGCCCTCAGCTGTCGGCAGTCGTAGCCGACATCGCCGCCAGCACGGCGGCGGAATCTGCAACCCAGCCGAAGATGCCGCCCTGCGCCTTGATCATCGCCAGCCCCGCCTGCTGGAATTCGGGGAAATAGGAGCCCACGCAGTCTTCGAGCACGAGACAGTCGTAGCCGCGGTCGTTGGCTTCGCGCACGGTGGTGTTGACGCACACCTCGGTGGTCACGCCGGTCACGACGAGTTGCGAGATGGCGCGCTGCCGCAGCAGGTCCTGCAGGCCGGTGGCATAGAAGGCGCCCTTGCCGGGCTTGTCGATCACCGGCTCGCCGGCGGCGGGAGAGAGCTCGGGGATGATGTCGTGCCCGGGCTCGCCACGGATCAGAATGCGGCCCATCGGCCCGGCATCGCCGATGGTCTTGGCGCCGCGGCTGCGCCGCCGCTTGGCGGGCGGCAGATCGGCGAGGTCGGGGCGGTGGCCCTCGCGCGTGTGCACCACGAGCAGGCCGGCGGCCCGCCAGACGGCGAGCAGACGGCGGTTGGGCTCGATGGTGCGCCGCAACTGGGCGACGTCGTTGCCGAGCAGTTCGCCGAAGCCGCCCGGCTCCAGGAAGTCGCGCTGCATGTCGATGACGAGGAGGGCGCACTGCGTCGGGCGCAGGTCGAAGGGGACGGGCTGCGCCGGAATGCGCAGAATTTCATCTGGAGGCATCTGCAACTCCCTCGAGCGCGGAAAAGAACGCACATATTGTGCGCACGTAGCCGCCTCGGCACGCAAGAAGAAATCCCTGCATGCAAGAAGTGCTTATAAACTCAGCAGTAACCTGTTCGTGAAAGGCGCCCCAACATGGCAGTCGCCCTATTCATACTTGATGGGGGATAATTTGGGTGCGCTGTCCATTATTCATTCTGAATGTACATAGGTGAGATCGCGCGGATGGCGCCGTGCCGGTGATGCCCGGCGCCCCTCTCGCCGCCGCCGGATGATACCGTTGCGGCGAAAGGCTGACTCGTGCGCGATAGGGTCTTCCCCCGACGCGGGTTGAGGTGATTCGATTCCTCCTCGGCTGAGGAGGAGGGGCAGGATGGCTCTGGCGATCCGGGAGGACCTTTCGGCAGCGGAACTGCGGGCGTATGCGCGGCGGGCACCGACGCCGCGGGCGGCGTCGCGGGCATTGGCGATTGCCAACGCGCTGGAGGCGAGGAGCCGGGCGGAGGCGGCGCGACTGGCCGGGATGGAACGGCAGGCGCTGCGCGACGCCGTGGTGCGCTACAACGCCGACGGGCTGGCAGGGCTGGTGGACCGGCCGAAACCTGGCCGGCCGCCCCGCCTGTCCGAAGGCGAGGAAGCGGCGCTCGCGGCCGTTTTGCTGCGTGGCCCCGATCCCGAGCGGGATGGCCTTTCGGCCTATACGCGCGAGGACATTGCCGCGCTGATTGAGCAGCAGTTCGGCAAGCACTACCATCCGGCCAGCCTGAGCAAGGTATTGCGACGAATGGGGTTTTCGCACCAGAAGGCCCGTCCGGTTCATCCCAACGCCGACCTGAAGGCCCAGGCAGCGTGGAAAAAAGGGGGCTGCCGAGCGCCCTGAAGGCGATCGCCGCCGCCCATCCTGACAAGCGCATCGCGCTCTACTTCCAGGACGAAGCCCGGATCGGCCAGAAAGGCCGGGTCTGCCATTGCTGGTGGACGCGCGGCCTGCGGCCGCCGGGACGGATGGATCACCGTTACACGTTCGCCTACATCTTCGCGACCGTCGAACCCGCCACCGGCGCCGACTTCTGTCTCGTGCTGCCGGAGGTCTCGACGGTGGCCATGAACGAGTTTCTGCGCCGCTTCTCCGCGATCCTGCCTGCCGACGTGCACGTCGCCCTCGTCGTTGACGGGGCAGGCTGGCACATCAGCAGTGACCTGCAGGTGCCGGACAACATCACCCTTGTGCCGCTGCCGCCCTACTCGCCCGAACTCAACCCCATCGAGCGCGTCTGGCTCTACCTGCGTGAGCGGTTCCTCAGCTTCCGTCTGCACCCAGACTACGAGGCTATCCTTGATGCAGCCTGCAACGCATGGCGTCGCCTCACCCGTGAGCGCCTCCGCTCTCTCTGCGCTTTCCCGTGGCTGCCAAAGGTCAGTTCATAGACTCGACGGTATGACTGGTCCTTGTAAGCACCGCAGATTATGAAACGAATCGGCTGGAGCCTGTCGTAGCGCGCCGGTCGGATTGCGTGGATCGAATCGTCGCTGACCGCTGCCTATCGTTCCAGCTCGATCTCTGCCGTTCGCGGCACTCGTTCCGCAACAAGCGGACTGCCCGTCTCGTGGTCCTGTTCTGCTTCGCGTGCTGCGGCGTAGCCCCGGACGATCTGCTCGCGCTCGGCGATGGCGATCGCGCCCATGAGAAGCTGACGCGCCGCGTCCCGACCCTGGCCCCGTGCCAGGTCGTTCCAATCCGATCCGGGGTCATTTTCCGCGAAGGTCGGCAACAGGACATCCCCGTCGATCGCCGCGGCAGCCTCTTCCGCCTTCTCGCGGCCGACATTGGGCCTGCCCTCCGCCTCGCGGCGATGATCGTTGTCGGCGGCGATGTAGATCGCTCGCTCGGGATAGCGCTGCCGATAGGTCTGCGCGACCGGCACCAGGTTCCCGGCGTTGAAGGCGACGATCACCGGCAGGTCGGTCAGCTCGTGCAGCGTGGCCGCTGTGGCGTAGCCCTCGGCGATCAGCACCGCCCCCGAACGCTGCAGATCGCCGATGGCGAAGTGGCCGCCTTCCACACGGCCGCCCTCGTAGAACTGCTTGAACCCGTCCGGCCCGATGTGCTGGACGCTCCAGAGCTTGCCGTCGGCGTCCTGCAC
>NZ_JBWZET010000189.1:0-2446 GCF_056722145.1 Rhizomicrobium sp.
CGTCGGCATCGTCCTCGTAGGGGATCACCACCAGCACCGGGCCGAAGATTTCCTCCTGGGCGATGCGCATGCCGTTGGTGACGTCGACGAACACCGTCGGCTCGACGAAGTAGCCACCGCCCTTGTCGGGCCGCGCGTTGCCGCCGTGCAGCAGCGTCGCGCCTTCCTTCTTGCCGAGCTCGATGTACGACATCACCCGGTCCATCTGCTTCTTCGAGATCACCGGGCCCATGATGTGCTCGGGGTTGCTGACGTCGCCCCAGTTGTCGCCATACTGGCCGTACGTGCCCTTGAGGATCGCCTTGGCTTCCTCGTAGCGGCTGCGCGGGACGAGCAGGCGGCTCTGCACCGCGCAGCCCTGGCCGGCGTGGAACACCAGCATCGTCATCGCCACGTCCATCGCGAAGTTCGGCGCATCGTCGAGCACGATCTTGGCCGACTTGCCGCCGAGTTCGAGGAACACGCGCTTCAGCGTCTGCCCACCCTCCTGCATGATGCGGCGGCCGACGCCGGTCGAACCGGTGAAGGAGATGAGATCGACGCGCGGATCGTGCACCAGCATCTCGCCAGCCATCGCCGGATCCTCGCCAAACACCACGTTGACGACGCCATCGGGGAAACCGGCTTCCTTCGCCAGTTCGCCAAACAGTGCGCCGCCGCTGCCGGGCGTGTCCGGCGCGGGCTTGAGGATCACGGTGCAACCGGCCAGCAGCGCCGCCACGATCTTGCCGATGCCGACGTAGAACGGCACGTTCCACGGCGTGATGAGACCGGCCACACCCACCGGCTCATGCACGGCGATGCGCTTGTGAGTCATCCCCCAGGTTTCGCGGGTGCCGTAGTCCTTTTCCCAGCACACCTGGTCGAACACCTTGATGTAATCGTCCCAGCCATCGAGCGCCATGGCGACATGGGCGCGGTTGACCGCGCCGACCGCGGCGCCGCCCTCGTGAATGGCGAGCTGGGCCATGCGGTCGCGGTTCTGTTCGAACAGGGCGCGGTACTTCTTGACCAGTTCGAGGCGGTTCTGGCGATTTTCAGGGGCGCCCCAGTTGGTTTCATCGAAGGCGCGGCGCGCGGCGGCGATGGCGCGGTTGACATCGTCGGCGGTGCAATCGGCGGCAACGCCGACCTTTTCGCCGGTCCACGGGCTGAGGACGTCGAAGGTCTTGCCGTTGCTGGCATCGCACAGCTGGCCATCGATGAAGAGCTTGGCGTCGGGGAGGGTAACCATCGGCTTTGTTTCCTGTTTTCTGGCGTTTGGGGGAATCAGTGCCTGCTGCCGCAGACCGAAACCATGCGGATATGAGTGTCGGGCCTGGTGTCGATCACCGCCCGGAAGGCATCGGTGATCGAGTTGTAATGTGAGATCGGGCGAACCCGCATGTCGATGCCGGCCTTGGCACATTCCATGCCGAACTGCATGGCAACCTCCATCGGCCAGTTGGTGCCGCCCTTGGTTTCATCCATCATCGCGCCGCAGCGGATCACGGTGACGCGCACGCCGTCCGCCTCCAGTTCGGGTTCCCACTGGGCGGAGACGGCTTCGAGGCCGGTCTTGGTGCCGGAATACATCCACATCATCGGAAAGCGCAGGTGCACCGATTCGCTGGTGACGTTGATGATGTGGCCATGGCCCTTGAGCAACGGCAGCGCCTCGCGCGCGCAGAAGATCGGGCCGACGAAATTGGTCATCGTCTGGCTCATCAGCTGCTCGTCGGTGACGGTGGCGAGGGTGAAGGGCTCATAGACGGCGGCGTTGTTGATCAGCACATCGATGCGGCCAAAGGCCTCGCCCACCTTTGCGAAGGCCGCGCGCACCGAATTCGGGTTAGTGACGTCACATTCCACGGCGATGTGCGGGGCGCCCAGTTCATCGGCAACCGCCTGCACCTTCGACAGCGTGCGCCCCAACAGCGCCACCGTGTCGCCCTCGCTGACGCAGCGGCGCGCCAGCGCGCGGCCCAGTCCGTCTCCCCCGCCGGTAATGGCGATAATCTTGCCCACCTGTGTATCCTCTCGAAATGCATGGCCCGTGCCGGCAATGGCAAGGCTTTTCAGCATCGCGGCCGCCGGACAAGTGTTCAGACGCCGGTTCCCCCCGCCTATCGCGGCGGCGATGGCAATTCCGGACCAATCCCCCGCAACATCGCCCGGGGGAAGTTCAGCCGGCCTGGCCGCCTTCTGGCGTTTCGCCCGGAGGCCGCCGCGACAGGTTGGCGCGCATCCGGTCGAGCGCGGTGACCAGCACCGCGCGCTCCGCCGGGCCAACCCCTTCCAGCACATGCTCCACCAGTTCCGCGGACAGCGGGCGCAGCTCGTCGAACAGGGCGCGGCCCTTCACGGTGATATGCAGGCGCCAGGCGCGGCGATCGGCGGGATCGGGGCGGCGCTCGACGAGGTCGGCATCCTGCAGCCGGTCGATCATGCGGCCCAGCGTGATCGG
>NZ_JBWZET010000190.1:0-14414 GCF_056722145.1 Rhizomicrobium sp.
TGACGGTGGAAGACCGCCTGCTCGCGATCCGCATGGCGGTGGCCGATCTCGAAGCCCAGGCGTTCGCCCACGACATCGCCCTCATCCGCGCCCTCGGCGGCGGCTTTATCGAAAAGAAGAAGTGAGAAACCTCATGTCCGACAGCACCGAAGGTCTCGCCGCCAAACGCAGGACGCTGTTCACCTGGCTCGGGCTCGCCGTTGCGGCGATCGCGATTGTCTGGGTCGCGTACTGGTTCTTCTTCGCCTCCAGCTATGTCTCGACCGACGACGCCTACGTCAATGTCTCCTCGGCCCAGGTGACGCCGCTGACCAACGGCCGCGTCATGGAGGTCAAGGTGCACGACAGCGAGCACGTCAACAAGGGCGACGTGCTGGTGGTGATCGATCCCGCCGATGCTGAGCTTCTCGTCGCCCAGGCGGAAGCAGGCTACGGCGCCACCGTGCGCAAGATCGGCACCTATTTCGCCCAGGCCACCGCCCGCCGCGCCGATTGCGCCCGCACCCGCCTCGACTTCGAGCGCCGCTCGGCGATTCGGAATACCGGCGCCATCTCGAACGAGGAATTCTCCGGCTACAAGGCTGCGTACGAAGCCAGTTGCGCCGCGCTGCAGGCCGCCGAGGCGCTGACCTCCAACACCGACATCGAGCATCATCCCGAAGTGCTGGCCGCCAAGGCGCAGCTCGACACCGCCAAGCTCAACCTGTCGCGCACCATGATCACCGCGCCGGTCACCGGCATAGTCGCCCAGCGCAACGTCCAGGTCGGCCAGATGGTCGGCGCCGGACGCCCGATCATGGCGGTGGTGCCGATCCAGGACGTCTATGTCGATGCCAATTTCAAGGAAGACCAGCTCGCCAAGGTGCATCCCGGCCAGGCGGTGACGCTGACCAGCGACCTCTACGGCTCGGCGGTGAAGTTTCACGGCACGGTCGCCGGGCTCGGCGGCGGTACCGGTGCGGCGTTCGCCATCATTCCGGCCCAGAACGCCACCGGCAACTGGATCAAGGTGGTGCAGCGCATTCCGGTCCGCATCAGTCTCGACGCCGCCGAACTCAAGGACCATCCCTTGCGCGTCGGCCTGTCGATGAAGGCCACCATCGACATCTCGAAGTAGTCGGCTATGAGCCTGGTCGACGACACGCAGGACAAAGCCCACGCCCACGGCCTGACGCTGGCGCTGGTGGTGATCGTGCTGGCGATGGCGAATTTCCTCGCCATTCTCGACCTCACCATCGTCAATGTGCTGGTGCCGCAGATCGCCGGCAGCCTCGCGGTGTCGAGTGCCGACGGCACCTGGGTCATCACGTCGTACGCGGTCGCCGAAGCGATCATGGTGCCGCTGACCGGCTGGCTGGCGGAGCGTTTCGGACCGGTCAAGGTGTTCGTGCTCTGCATCGCCGGATTCGGCGTCATGAGCGTCGCCTGCGGTCTCGCCACCAGCCTGCCGATGCTGATCGTGTTCCGCATCATGCTCGGCATCTGCGGCGGCCCGCTGATCCCGTTGTCGCAAACCCTGCTGCTGACGGTGGTTCCCACCAAGCACGAAATGCCGGCGCTGGCGGTGTGGTCGATGACGACCATTCTCGCCCCCGTCGCCGGTCCCGCGCTCGGCGGCATCATCGCCGATCAGTGGAGCTGGCAATGGGCGTTCCATTTCAAGATCGCGTTCGCGATCCCGCTGGCGGCGCTGGCCTGGTACGTGCTGCGCGACCACGAAATGCCGACCAAGAAGGCGCGGGTCGATTTCGTCGGCCTCGGACTTCTGATCCTGTGGGTCGGGGCGTTGCAGATCATGCTCGGCAACGGTCAGAATCTCGATTGGTTCAACAACAATTTCATCGTCGCGCTGCTGATCGTCACCGTCCTCGGTTTCATCGCCTTCGTGATCTGGGAGCTGACCGACAAGACGCCGATCGTGAACCTGCGCATCTTCACCAACCGCTCGTTCTCGGTGTCGATGCTGGTGATCGCGATGTCCTTCGGCGCGCTGTTCGGGGCGGTGGTGCTGGTTCCGCTGTGGCTGCAGAACATCATGGGCTACACCGCAACGCTGGCCGGCTACAACACCGCCTTCGCCGGGCTGGTTTCGGTGTTCGTGGCGCCGATCACCACCAAGCTGATGACCAAATACGATCACCGCCTCCTGGTGATGATCGGGCTGCTGTTCTGCGCCGCCTCGTCGCTGGTACGCGTGTTCTATACCCTCGACATGACCTTCGAGCAGTTGTTGTGGCCCCAGGTGCTGCAAGGCATCAGCTTTCCCTTGATCCTGATCCCGCTGATGGACATGTCGGTCAGTTCCCTGCCGGCCAAGGACACCGCCTCGGGCGCCGGCCAGTTCAATTTCATCCGGACGCTGTCGAGCGCCATCGCCACCGCTCTGGTGGTCGCGGTGTGGGAAAATTCCATCAAGTTCAGCAAGGCGGTGCTGGCCGGCACGGTGCAGCACGGCCAGGACATGCTGACCATGATGCAGGCGGGCGGCTTCACCGAGGGCCGGGCGCGCGGCCTGTTCGATATGGCGGTGCTGCAGCAGGCCGCCCAGCTCGGCACCAACCAGACCTTCCTCGAAATCGGCATCATGCTGCTGGTGACCGCAGCCGTGGTCTGGATCGCCCCCAAACCGCCGCGTCACGCCAACGGCAAAGCCAACAGCAAGCCGCCGGCAGGACACTGAGCGCCCCGCCGTGATATAAAGCGGGCATGTACGAGATCCTGAACGCGTTCGTCGCGCGCCCCGCCCCGTTTTCCGCTTACACCGCGCACGATCTGTGGACCGACGAGCACGTCTCGCAGCGGATGCTGCAGCACCATCTCGACCCCGCCTCCGACCTCGCCTCGCGCCGCCCGGAGGCGATCGACGCGCTGGTGAAATGGCTGGAGACCCGTCTCGGCCTCGCCGGCCGGCAGGTGACCGATCTCGGTTGCGGCCCCGGCCTCTATGCCGAGCGCATGGCGATGCATGGGGCCCGCGTCACCGGCATCGATTTCTCGGCGCGGGCACTGCTGCACGGGCGCTGGCAGGCGGCGGCCAAGAAGCTCGCGATCGAATACCGCCTCGCCGATTATCTCGCCGACGCGTTGCCTGAGGGCCAGAACCTCGTCACCCTGATCTATGGCGACTATTGCGTGCTGTCGCCGGCGCAGCGGGCAAGCCTATTGAAGCGCGTCAAGGCGATGCTGAAGCCGGGCGGGCATTTCGTCTTCGACGTGTTCTCGCGGCCGCAGTTCGGACAGGTGGAAGAAGGCTTCTGGTGCGAGCGCCGGCTGATGGACGGCTTCTGGGCCGAAGGCGATTATTTCGGCTTCAAGGTCACCCACCGCTACAACGAGGCGTGGCTGGCGCTCGAGCGCTATCTGATCATCGAACCGGCGCGCCGCCGCGAGATTTTCAACTGGATGCAGTATTTCGCGCCCGAGGAAATCGAAGCCGAACTGAAGGCCGCCGGACTCGACCTGGCGGAGATTTTCGACCTCTCCAGCGGCGGCAAATGGATCGCGAAGTCAGCCCCGTTCGGCGTGCTGGCGCGGAAGAAATAATCGGTTGTCATTCCCGGCCGAAGCCGCGCAGCGGCGAAGGGGAAGGGAACCCAGGTTTTCAAACGTGCACCTTGCTTGTGATCAGGGCGCACTGCCCCCTCGTCTTAATTCATTCGCCGGATATACCTGGGTCCCCTTCCCTTCGCATCCGCGCTTCGCGCGCCTGCTCAGCCGGGGATGACAAATCTTTTCACACTGCCACCGCGTGCACGGCTTTCGAATTGGCGAGATAGGTGTCGAACACCGAGGCCACCAGACGCACCGCGGCGCGCGAGGCGGCCGGGACGCGCAGCCGCGTGCCCTCGCACAACACCAGCCCTGCGGCGATCAGCGGGCCGAGTGCTTCCATCTCGCGCGGGAAGTCGCCCACCGTTTTGCCGAACGCGCCGAGATCGACTTCGAGGAAGCACATCAGTTTTTCGATGATGGCGCGGCGCAGCGTGTCGTCGGCCGAGAGCGCAATCCCGCGCGCCACCGGCAGCTCACCGGCCTCGATCGACTTGCGCCATTCCGGCACCTCGGGCTTGTTCTGCAGGTAACCTTGCGGCAGTGCGCTGATGGAAGAAGCGCCCAAGCCGATCAAAGCCGGCGCATCATCGGAGGTATAACCCTGGAAATTGCGCGCCAGGGTGCCGTTGTTGGCCGCGATGGCGAGGCTGTCATCGGGCAGCGCGAAATGATCGAGGCCGATGGCGGCATAGCCGGCCGCGGAAATCAAACTGTGCGCCAGCTCGAACTGCGCCAGGCGTTCCTCGGCATCGGGCAGCGCTTCGGTCTTGATCAGCTGCATGTGCTTCTTGAAATGCGGCACATGGGCGTAGCCGAACACGGCAAAGCGCTGCGGCTTCAACCGCAGCGCCAGTTCGATGGTGCGCGCGACGTTGGCGCGGCTCTGGTGCGGCAGGCCGTAGATGAGATCGATGTTGAGCGATTTCACGCCCGCCTGGCGCAGCGCGTTGACCACACGCTCGGTCTCGTCGAACGGCTGGATGCGGTTGATCGCCTTCTGCACGGTGTCGTCGAAATCCTGCACCCCGATGGAGGCCCGCGTCAGCCCGCATTCGCCGAGCGTCGCGATCAGCTCGTCCTTGAGTCCGCGCGGATCGATCTCCACCGCGAACTCGGCATCGGGCGCGAAGTCGAAATGGCGCGTCAACGTTCCCTTCAGCGCGCGCACATCGTCTGGCGTCAGCATGGTCGGCGAACCGCCGCCCCAATGCAGGTGCGTCACCGGATGGCCGGCGAGCAGCGGCGCGATAGTGGCGATCTCGGTGAAGAGATTGTTGAGATACGACTGAACCGGCGAATAGCGATTCACCACGGTGGTGTGGCAGCCACAGAACCAGCACAGCGTGTCGCAAAACGGGATATGCACGTACAGCGACAAGGGCAGTCGCGGCGGCAACCCGGCAAGCCATTGACGGACTTCACTTTGCCCGATGCCGGCATGGAAATGGGGCGCCGTGGGATACGACGTGTAACGCGGCACTCGGGCGTTAAAGAGAGCGAGCTGGGTGTTCATTGCGGGCTACGGATCACTCGTAAACGGTTGCAAGATGCGATTTTGGCGACGCCGAGATGTCTGTCATAGCGCGTCGAAATCTTGACTTCCATTGTGTTTGGTGCATACTAATTCCCGCCTCGCTCGGATAGAGCAGATGAGGTGCAAGGACGGGCCCGCCCGCCGGGCCGGTCGGCCAAACGGCTTCGCGCCATGGCCTTGAATGGGGGCTGCCTTTAGCGACAGCCCCCGCACCTTTTCTAGGGCTATTCGTCATCGCCACGTCTGTCGTACCCGGTCGCGCGTTCGCGATCGAGTCTAGCCTAAAGCAGCCTCAAAGTCTCATCTTTTCCGGACTGCCCGTGATGCGACCCGCGGGCTCCGCCGGGTTCAGTCGCGCGTGGCCCCTCGCAGTGGCACGACGTGCGACGCAACCTTTCAACGACGGGCACGAGCCGCGATCGGTGTCGACGCAGAAATCGAAAGATGGAAGACAACAGCGCACCGGTCGTCGCTGCCGTTTCCATATCGTGCGCAACGCCTGCAGCTGCGGTGTCGCCGATTTTGCTGTCGGCTGGGCACGCAGGATTTCTTAGGCCAAGCCAGCACCACCCCCGCGATGGCTGGTCTTGGTTGTCGAGGGGCAGTTGCATTCACCCGTATCCGGCCGCAAGGCAGGCCCCCTGCGTGTCTGGCCCGTCCCTTGCCGCGACCTCCCCAATCCTGTATACGCCCGCGCCTCAGCGATTGCGGTCGCAAGAACCTGATTGGATTAGGAAATTTTTCTCATTTCAGCAGGTAAGCCGGATGGTCCGGCGTTCTTGAGAGCCAATGCGTTCAAGGGTTTAACCCGCCCCTGGCGCACCGCAGTCCAACAAGGGAACGGGACATGGCTCTTTACGAGCATCTCCTGATCGCGCGCCAGGACATCAGCGCGCAGGCGGTCGACGCCCTCGCAACCCACCTCAAAACCATCGTCGAAGGCGAAGGCGGCAAGGTCGAGAAGCAGGAATACTGGGGCCTTCGCGGCCTCGCCTACCGCATCAAGAAGAATCGCAAGGGGCATTATGTGCTCCTCAACATCAACGCCCCGGCCAAGGCCGTCATCGAGCTCGAGCGCCAGCTCAAGATCAACGAAGACGTGCTGCGCTTCCTCACCGTGAAGGTGGAAGCGTTCGAAGTGTCGACCAAGTCGCGCCGCGATGATCGCAGCGACAAGCCGGAAGGCGAAACCGTGAAAGAGGAGACCGCACAATGAGCTTTGGCGGACATTCCGGCGGCCATGGCGGCGGCGAACGTCGCGATCGCGGCGACCGCGAGGGCGGTCATGGCGGAGCGGGCGGCCAGCGTCGCCCCTTCTTCCGTCGCAAGAAGACTTGCCCGTTCTCCGGCGCCAACGCCCCGAAGATCGACTACAAGGACGTGAAGCTCTTGCAGCGCTTCATCTCCGAGCGCGGCAAGATCGTGCCGAGCCGCATCACTGCGGTGTCGACCAAGAAGCAGCGCCTGCTCGCGAACGCCATCAAGCGCGCGCGGTTCATGGCCCTGCTTCCGTACGTGATCGAGTAGGAGGGAACCCATGCAAGTCATCCTGCTCGAACGGGTCGAAAAACTCGGCCAGATGGGCGATGAAGTGAAGGTGAAGGACGGCTTCGCCCGCAACTTCCTGCTGCCCGAAAAGAAGGCCCTGCGCGCCACCAAGGCGAACCGGGAATTCTTCTCGACCCAGAAGGCCCAGCTCGAAGCCAACAACCTCGAACGCAAGAAGGACGCCGAGGCGGTTTCTTCGAAGCTGAAGGGTCAGATTTTCCCGCTGCTGCGTCAGGCCGGCGATCGTGGCCAGCTTTACGGCTCGGTATCCCCTCGCGACATCGCCGACGCCATCACCAAGGGCGGCTTCACCGTTGCCCGTGGCCAGGTGGCGCTCGACAAGCCGATCAAGGCCATCGGCCTGGTGCCGGTCAGCGTTGTCCTGCACCCGGAAGTCAAGGTCAGCGTGACGATCAACGTCGCGCGCAACGAGGACGAAGCCGAGCGCCAGGCGCGCGGTGAAGACGTCCTCGCCGAGAAGACCGAGGCCGAAGAAGCCGTGGTCGCCGCCGAAGAGCTGTTCGAAGAAGGCGTCGCGCCCGACGAAGAAGTCGAAGAAGAAGCGCCCGTCGAAGAGTAATTCGCCGGACGTCAAGAATAAGAAAGGCCCGGAGCGATCCGGGCCTTTTTTCATTCCGCCGCGATCTGGGTCGGCAGCGAGCCGATGCGCTTGATGTGCCGGGTGCCCCATTCGCACAGCGGACGGGTTGCCACCGCGAGTTCGCCGCCGAACGCGGTCAGGCTGTATTCGACCCGCGGCGGCACCTCCTTGAAATCGCGCCGCGCCACGATGCCATCGAGTTCCAGCTCCTTCAGCTCCTGGATCAGCATCTTCTCGCTGATGCCGGCGACGGCGCGCCGGAGCTCGCCGAAGCGCTTGGTGCCCTGGTTCGCCAGCGTCCACAGGATGAGGAATTTCCATTTGCCGCCGATCACCGCGAGCGCCGCTTCCAGTCCGCAGCTGTAGGTTTTCTTGCGCTTGCGCATGCCGCACCCACCAAAAAGTTCGTGTCCGCGCGTGGTACCAACCAAAAGGTAGGTACTGGCAGAGCCGTTTTGTACCCCCCACATGGAGTGTCATGCAACGGGAAACGCGAAAGGCACCCCCTCATGTCCGGCAAGTTGGAAGGCAAAGTCGCAGTCGTCACCGGTGGTTCGACCGGTATCGGGCTCGCTACCGCCAAGGAATTCGTTGACCAGGGCGCCTATGTTTTCATCACCGGCCGGCGCGCCGGCGAACTCGACAAGGCCGCCAAATTCATCGGCCGCAACGTGACGGCTGTCCAGGGCGACGTCGCCAAACTGGAAGACCTCGACCGGCTTTATCAAACCGTGAAGCGCGAAAAGGGCCGCGTCGACGTTCTCGTCGCCAACGCCGGCATCGGCGAATTCAAAGCGACCGCCGAGGCGACGCCGGATCATTTCGACAAGATCTTCAACGTCAATGTCCGCGGCGTATTCTTCACCGTGCAGAAGGCACTGCCGCTGCTCAGCGACGGCGCTACCATCGTGCTGACCGCGTCCAATGCGCAGTATCTCGGCATTGCCGGCTTTGCCGCCTATTCGGCGACCAAGGCCGCGGTGCGCACCTTGGCCCGCAGTTGGGCCGCCGAGTTCAAGGACCGCGGCATCCGCGTCAACACGCTCAGCCCGGGTCCCATCGACACCCCGATCTTTGACGGCATTTCGCCCGATCCCAAGGTCGTCGAAGCCGCCAAAGCCCAATTCGTCGCGCAAGTGCCGCTGGGCCGCATCGGCCAGCCGGAGGAGATGGCCAAGGCGATGGTGTTTCTGGCGTCCGATGATTCCAGCTTTGTCACCGGCAGCGACCTCGTCGCCGACGGCGGCTTTTCCCAGCTCTGACGCTATCAGCGCGGATGTAACGCCCCCCCTCCCCATCCGCGCCGAGCCCTCCGGAGCAATCCGGAGGGCTTTTTATCACCCGCCGACCGCGACGCCGACCAGTTTGCCGAGGGCGAAGGTGATGGCGGCGGCGCCGTAACCGAAGGCCAGCGAACGCAGCGCCAAACGCACCATCGAGCCGCCGGTGAAGAGGGCCGTCGCACCGCCGATCGCCATCAGCGCCAGGCCCGACACGCCGAGGCTGGCGATCACCGCGTTGGGGCCCGATACCCCGAACACCAGCGGCAGGATCGGGAAGATCGCGCCCGCCGCGAACAGGCCGAACGAGGTCGCCGCCGCCGTCCATGGCGAGCCGCCAAGTTCGCCCGGATCGATGCCGAGTTCCTCGCGTGCCAAAGTGTCGAGCGCGGAATCCTTGTTGGTGATGAGCTGGCGCGCCATGGTGCGGGCGGTTGCTTCCGGCAGGCCCTTGGCCTGATAGATCAGCGCCAGTTCTTCCATTTCCTCTTCCGGCGCTTCGGCGAGTTCCTGGGCTTCGGCGGCGATCTGGCGTTCAAAGCTTTCGCGCGCGGTGGCAACCGACAGCCATTCGCCCATCGCCATCGAACAGGCGCCCGCGGCCAGTCCGGCCAAGCCCGTCATCAGCACAACACGGCTGTCGGAAACCGCGCCGGCAACGCCCATCACCAAACTCATATTGGAGACCAGCCCGTCGTTGGCGCCCAACACCGCCGCGCGCAAGGCATTGCCGCCGAGCCCGCGATGACGTCCTTCCAATCGCGCCAGCGTGCCGCTTGCGAGCGTGCCCGGCTTCTCGCCCGCCAGCGCGTTGATGATGCGGGCGTGGCTGCGTTCCGCGGCGGGCAATCCGCCGGCAACCGCTTCGCTCTGGCCGTCATAGGCGCCGGAATCCATCCGCTCTTGCGCGTTGATGGTGGGCAGCACCATGCCCGGCCCGAAGCGGCGCGCGATGAAGGCGAGGATGCGGCTGCGCAGCGACGGCTTCAGGGTCGGGGCGGCATGGCCGAGCTTGACCAGTTCGCGCGCCCAGAAGGCGGCGTGCTCGTCTTCGACATCGGCGAGCTTGCGATAAATCCCGGCGAGTTGCGGATTCGGTTCGGCATCGGCCAGCGCGCGATAAAGGGCGGCGGAATCGACTTCGCCCTGGATATTGGCGGTGTAGCGGCTTTGCGGATTGAGTTCGGCCATGACGATCCTTCCCGCCGGGACCCTACCCGCTTTCACCAAAAAGGAAAGCGCGTGTGCTAAAACCGGCGCCATGAAACTCGCGGTCTTGTCCGATATCCACGGCAATCTCGGCGCGCTTGAGGCGGTGCTGGCCGACATCGCGGCCCGCAAAATCAGCAGCATCGTCAACCTCGGCGATATCCTGTCGGGACCGCTTCAGCCGGCCGAAACCGCGGACCGCTTGATGGCACTTGGCCTGCCGACCATACGCGGCAATCACGAACGCCAGTTGCTCGAGGATCGCGATGAAATGGGCGCCTCGGACCGCTTTGCCGTCGGCGCGTTGACGGAGCGTCATTTGGCGTGGGTGGCGTCGCTGCCGCCGACGCTGATCCTCGACGACGTATTTCTCTGCCACGGCCGCCCCGCCGACGACATGCGCTATCTGCTCGAAACCGTCGAACCGTCCGGCGCCCGCGCCGCCACGCCCGAGGAAGCCGCCGAGCGCGTCGCGAACATCGCCGCGCCGCTGATCCTGTGCGGCCACTCGCATTTGCCGCGCGTTCTGCGTCTCAGCGACGGACGGCTGCTGGTCAATCCGGGCAGCGTCGGCCTGCCGGCCTACGGTTGGGATTGGCCGCACGACCACAAGATGGAAGCCGGCAGCCCGCACGCGCGCTACGCCGTGATTGAACGCACCGACGCGGGCTTCGCTGCCGAGATCGTGCCGGTCGGCTACGATTGGGATCACGCCGCCGCGCTGGCCGCAACCCACGGCCGCCCCGACTGGGCCGTAGCGCTGAAAACCGGACGGGCATAATTTGTGGTAGTGTGGGAGTGGAAGGGGCACATGTGCAGAATTCTTTTTGCCTTGATAATTGCGGCGTCGGTCGCGTCGGCCGATGCCAAGCCGGCGAAACCGGAAGCGGCGCCGGAAGCCGCGGCAATCACCCATGCCGGTGATATCTGCAAAGCCACCGGCGGCTTCGGGCGCGTGTTCGGGCGCGGCTACGGCCACGTCGACACCACCGCCGACGACGAGTGGGCACCGTTCGAGCGGCTCACCATCGAAGCCGGCCGCATCACTGCCGAGGCCTCGTTCAACGGCTCCGGCGACAGCCTGGAAAACGACGTCGCCAACGCCGAGAAATTTCTCAAAGCCCTCGATCATGCCGTGACCGCTAAGGGCCATTTCCCGCATCGCGACGCCAGCGGCAACACCATCCGCTTCGCGAACGGCAAACAGGCGGGGTCCGGCGTCACGCTCGTGTTGCGCCAGGAACAGGAATTGATCGTCGCGCTGTGTTCGGGAGGATGACATGCGCTGGCTCGCGCTCGCCCTTGTCGCGTTGACCGCCGCCGCGAGCGCCAACTCGCCGGAGCCGTCGCGCGAAACCATCGCCGCGGTCGCCAACACCTGCACGGCCGATGGCGCCTTCGGCTTTCGCTTCGGCCAGAAGAACGTGAGTGTGGCGGGTTGGGCCGGCATCGCGCCGTTCGGTGTCGACAACTGGTCGGAAGGCCGCGACGGGCTTTACGAAATCACCGCCGCCGCCTCGTTCGCGCGCGCGCCGATGTCGGAGGAAGATCGCGGCTTCCTCGCCGGCTGGGTGTTCAAGCAACTCGTCGACGCGATCACCGCGCGCAAATTCGCCCGTCGCCAGGATCGCCTGCAAGGCGTCGCCTTCATCGCCGACCGCTTCGTGTTCGACATCGCCCGCGACGGCACCACAGTACGCCTCACCTGCACCGACATCGCCCGCAAGAAAGCCGCGCGCGAAGACGCACGCACGTTGCGATAACACCTCTCCCCTTGTGGGATAGGGATTGGTGGTCACCCCTTCGGCTCGATCAAATCCCAGCGGTTGCCGTACAAATCCTCGAACACCGCGACCGTGCCATAACCCTCGTACCGCGGCGGCTCGATGAAACGCACGCCCGCCGCCGCGAACGCCGCGTGATCGCGGGCGAAATCGTCGGTCTGCAAAAACAGGAACACCCGCCCGCCGCCTTGGCGGCCAATGTGGTCCGCCTGTTCGCCGGTCGCCTTCGCCAGCAACAGCCGCACGCCGCCGCCATCGGGTTCGACCAGCACCCAGCGCTTGCCGCCGCCGAGATTGCTATCGTGCACGAGGCGGAACGACAGCGCCCGCGTGAACCAGGCGACGGCTTCGTCGTAATCGCGCACCAGATAGGTGAAATGGGTGATCTTCATGCCGTGGCGAACGCCACCGCGTCCGCACTCCTTGCTTTTGCCGCTTCGCTCATATGCGAAAGCGCCTCACCGAGGAAGGCGCGCTTGGCGTCGTCGCTGGCGAAGAAATGATCCGGCGCGAACCAGGGATCGGACTGCACCATGAAAATCCAATAGCCCTTGGCGTAGAACAGTTCCGACACCGCCGGCCATTGGGCGCTCATGCGCACCTCGCCGATCTCATAGACCAAGGTCTCCGGCGACATTTCGAACTGAACCGGCAGATCGAGCAGCATCCCGGTGGCGGTCGGGCGGCCGCGGATGCGCCGGACCATCAGCACCTTCGACCAGCGGTGGTAGATCGCCATGCCGGTCAGGGCCCCGGCCAGCCAGCCGATCGCGGGGCTGACGGCGACCAGCGATGCCAGCCCCATGCCCGCCGCCCCCAATCCCAGCACCAGCGCCAGAATCAATATCCAGAACCAGCCCGTGCCGCCGCGCTGGCGCCGGGCGGTGGCGGCACAGGTCTGCTGGGCTTCGCCGATCCGGATCGTGCCGCTGATGCTGGTCATGGTTTCCCCCTTGCCGGCGGGCACTTTGCCTCAGGGGATGGCAATTGGGAATCCGCTCCCCATATCGAAAAAGGCGCCCGCGCCGACAGGATCGGGCTTCTAACGCGTTGCAATCGCAACAAACAACCCACAGCCCTGCTTAGAACGCTTCGAATTCGGTTCCGGCCGCTGTGACCGCCCTCGTTCTGCCATCGCTGAGCGGTTATAGTGCACCGCACAATTCTGGAGCCATTCTAATGTCGGCCATCGTCCAGACCAAGCGCATCAGCGTTCCGCAAATCATCGCCAAGAAAGCCGCGCACCAGCCGGTCGTGTGCCTGACCTGCTACCACGCCCACACCGCGCGCCTGCTCGACGAGCATGTCGATTTGATGCTGGTCGGCGACAGCCTCGGCAACGTCATTCACGGCCTGGAAAATTCGCTCGGCGTGACGCTGGAAATGATGATCCTGCATGGCCAGGCGGTGATGCGCGGCGCCGAGAAGGCGCTGGTGGTGGTCGATCTGCCGTTCGGCACCTATGAGGAGAGCCCGCAGGTGGCGTTCCGCAATGCCGCCCGGGTGCTGCAGGAGACCGGCTGCCAGGCGGTGAAACTGGAAGGCGGCCAGTCGATGGCCGAGACGATTCACTATCTGACGCAGCGCGGCATCCCGGTGATGGCCCATATCGGCCTCACCCCGCAGCGGGTGCAGATTTTCGGCGGCTTCAAGACCCAAGGCCGCACCGAGGCCGAATGGCCGGCGATCGAGGCCGATGCCCGCGCCGTCGCCGAGGCTGGCGCCTTTGCCATCACCCTGGAAGCCATGGCGGAGCCGCTGGCCGCCAAGATCACCCGCCAAGTGGCTGTTCCGACCATCGGAATCGGCGCCTCGGCGGAGTGCGACGGGCAGATTCTGGTGATGGAAGACATGCTTGGGCTCAACCCCAAGCCGCCCAAGTTCGTCCGCACCTATGCCAACCTGGGGGCCGAGATCGAGGCCGCCGTGCAGGCCTACGCCGCCGACGTTCGCGCCCGCACCTTCCCGGGAACGGAAAACGTCTACCAGATGAAAAATACCGGCTGAAAACTCTTTCCTCCCCCGTCCTTCACGGGAGAGGTGGATCGCGGCGGCGCCGCGAGACGGAAGGGGCCCTTTGCCGCGGGCCAATCGTAACCCTGCCGGCCCAAGCCGCTTTTCCCGGCGGATAAAATATCGTCAAGTTGCGGAATTCCGGCGCAAAGGCTAATTACCGCGCCCGGTCAATATCTTGTTCGCGACTCCCCGAAAGGAATTTCCCGTGTCCGACATCTTCCGCGAAGTCGAGGAGGAAGTCCGCCAAGAGCGGCTCCAGAAGTGGTGGAAGAAATACGGCAACTACGTCGTTGCCGGCGTCTCGGTGATCGTCATCGCCGTGGCGGGCTGGAAGCTGTGGGAGCGCTACGATCAGCAGGAGCGCCTGAAGGCGTCGGCGTCGATGGAAAGCGCGGCCCAGATTGCGGCGGCAGGCCAGGACGATCTGGCGGCGGATGCCTATGGCAAGATCGCCAAGAAGGCGCCGTCGGGCTACGCGCTGGTCGCCCAGCTCAATCAGGCCGACGAACTGCTCGCCTCGGGCCGCGTCAACGATGCGGTCGCGATCTACATGAAGGTCGCCGACAACGACAAAGCCGGGCTCGGCCAGGTCGCGCGGATGCGTGCCGCCTGGGCCCAGGGCGACAAGCTGCCGACCGCCGATCTGAAGACGCTTTTGGCGCCGCTCAACGACGGCAAGTCGAAGTGGCGCTTCATGGCGCGCGAGCTCATCGCCTACCGCGCCTTGCGCGACGGCCAGGGTGGCGATGCGTTGAAGGAATATACCGCCCTCGCCGCCGACACCGACGCGCCCAATTCGCTGCGCCAGCGCGCCGAGGCGATGGCAACGCTCATCCGCACCAGCGGTGGCAAGGACTACGGCAAGGTTCCTGAACCGCCGAAACCGGATC
>NZ_JBWZET010000191.1:0-2462 GCF_056722145.1 Rhizomicrobium sp.
GTTGCGCCGCCCTGCTCTCCCCCGGCACGGGTCTGGCCTCGCCGGACGTCGTCAACCAGCTGGCGCCGCAAGTCGAAATCCAAGACTTCGCGACCGCCTGAGCCGGCTGTCAGACTTAAAATACCAAACGGCGGACCGCAGGGTCCGCCGTTTTTGTTTGCCCCCACCCTTTCCTCCCCCGCGGTTCTCCTCCCTCAAAGCCTGGGACCAAAGCCTGGATAGCGGGGGAGGTGTCGCCGCAGGCGACGGAGGGGGGCCTGCGACAGAACAGCAAGACCGCCACGCACTCTCACCCCCTCAAATCCCAACCCCCTGATTTAGACCCGTTTTGTTCAGTTTGTCGCACCCCAAAAACTCCCCTTGAAGCGCGCGGGAGGTTTCCCCATTTCTCGTATATCCGATGAATTGTAGCTGGACCGCCGCGAGGCGGTTTTTTGTTGCTCTCACAGCCTCAGCGTCACCGGCACGTCGTGGTGTTCTGCGGCGTCTGATGACACCACCACATGCCCGGCGAGGCGTTCGAATTTCAGCGTGATGGTCTGATCGCCGACGGCGATGTTGGACATCGACAGCTTGTTGACGTGCGGCGGCAGCCACGGGCGCTCCACCGTCACCGCTCGCGCCCAGCCGTCGACCTGCACGCCGAGGCAGGCTTGCAGCAGCATGAACGGGGCGCCAGCGGCCCAGGCCTGCGGCAGGCAGGCGACGGGATAATGCACCGGCGGTTCGCCCGGCCGGCGCGCGAAACCGCAGAACAGTTCCGGCAGCTGCATGCCGAAATGGCCGGCGGCTTCGAACATCTGGTTGAGGATGCGCACGCAGGCGGCGCGTTCGCCATACCGCGCCATGCCGGCGACGCACATCCCGGTGTCGTGCGGCCATACCGAGCCGTTGTGATACGACATCGGATTGAAATTGGCTTCGGTGCTGGCGAGGGTGCGAATGCCCCAGCCGCTATCGAAAGCCGGCGTCAGAAACCCGGCCGCCACTTTTTTGGCGCGCGCGAATTCGGGCAAGCCGCTGTAGAGCAGATGACCGGGATTGGAGGTCCTGACCTCGCACAGCCGCTCCTGACCGTCGAGCGCAATGCCATAGGTGCCAAGCTTGTCGCTCCAGAAGCGGGTTTCGACGATCTGGCGCAAATCTTCGGCGCGCCGGTTCCAGTTGGCCGCCGCATCACGTTCGCCGCGCCGCTCCGCCAGCCGCGCCATGCCGCGGAAGGCGGCGTAGGCATAGCCTTGAACTTCAATGAGCGCGATCGGGCCTTCCGCCATCGTTCCGTCGGCGTGGAAAATGGAATCCTCGGAATCCTTCCAGCCCTGATTGGCGAGACCGGATTTTTCGCCGCGTTGATAGGACAGCAGCCCATTGCCGAAGCGACCCTGCACTTCTTCGATCCAACCGAGCGCCGCTTCCACGCTCGGCCACAGCGCATCCACGGTGGCGAGATCGCCGGTGCGTTCGGCATAGGCCGACACCAGCACCAGAAACAGCGGCGTGGTGTCGACGCCGCCATAATACAGTCCGAACGGCAATTCGTTCAGCGCGGTCATTTCGCCCTTGCGGGTTTCGTGCATGATCTTGCCGGGTTCGGAATCCTGGAACGACGAGGTTTCGGTCGCCTGGTTGCGGGCGAGAAAGCGCAGCACGCCGCGCGCCAGCATCGGATCGAGCCACAAGGTCTGCAGCGCACAGATGATGGAATCGCGGCCGAACGCGGTGGAGAACCAGGGAATGCCGGCATAAGGAAACGGACCGGTTTCCATTTCGGTGGTGAGGAGCGCGATGTCGTTGCGCGAGCGTTCGATCCAGTCGTTGAACCTGAGGCCCGAGGATTTCAGGCGGCCGCCGCGCCGGGTGTTGACCCGCATCGCATTGCATGCCGCCGCCGCCGCGGTGCGCCAGCGATCACGATCGGGCCGCACGCTGCGGTCGACGCCGTATTCGACATACAGCGTGCGCCGTTCGCGCGGCTTCATAGGCAGAAGGAAATGGGCTTCGTCGATCGTCAGGCGCTGCGGCGGTTCGGAAAACGACACCGACGTGGTGCGCACGACATGATCGAGGCCGTCGTAGATGAGCAGCACCTGATCGTCGCCGTTCTGGCGGCGTTGCAAGGCGCCGTGACGGCCGCGCGCCGTGCCGCGTACTTCGAAAATATCGGCGAAGTCGGCGGCGAAGCGCAGCATCAGCGGCAGTTCGGTCTCGGTGTTGCCGAAATTGGTGAGCACCAGGCGTTCGTAGAGCGTACCGCTCCAGAGGAGCTTGGTGCGCTCGATATGGACGCTGCCGGTTTCCTGTGGGCCGCCGAGCGGCCGGTTGACCATGTGGGCGGTGAGAAAAACATTGTCCTTCGACCGCGCGGTGTTGAGCACCACCGGCTTCATGCCGCCGGCGCGAAGCTGCAGATAGGAGAGGATGCGCGTGTCGTTGCGAAACAGCCCGTCGCCGAGGCCCGATAT
>NZ_JBWZET010000192.1:0-3204 GCF_056722145.1 Rhizomicrobium sp.
CCTATGCGCTGACGCTGGCGACTCTGGCGCGCGAAGACGGGCAGACTCCCGATACGCCGACGCCGGCGGCGATCGCGCGGCAGGACGGGCTTCCGGCCAATGTGGCCTTTGTCGGTGCGGCCCGGATCAAGACGTCGGCCCACGTCGCCTGGTCGGTTCCGGTAACGCTGCACAAGCGTCTCGGCGATCTGCGTCTTGTCGTCGATCGGGCGCCGGACGCGGCCCGTCGCGGCAATGTCGACGCCACAATCTGGATGTTCCGCTATCGCAGCCAGGCGCAAGTGCGGATCGGCGGCGGCGAGAACAACGGCCAGACGGTCACCTATCACAACGTCGTCACCGCGATCACCAATGTCGGGCACTGGCGCGGCGAACAGCTCATCATCGATGTGCCCAAGGCCGGCGGCAATACGCCGGCGCACGATGCCATCGCGGTGGTGGTGCAGCAGGCCGGCTACGGCCGAGTGGTGGGTGCCGCGGTCGCCAGCAACGCCGCCTTCTACGCGCCGTGGTAAGGATTCCGTTGGCGCGGGTTTGCCTGTAGCTTTGCCCCATGACTGCGTTTGCGCTGGTGCTTCTGCTCGGGGCCGCGGCCGCCTGGATTGCGGCGGGCGGTGCGCCGGCCCGCACCGAACCCTATCTGCGCCTTGCCGCCGTGCTCTATGGCGCGCTGGCGCTCAGCGAAGGCACCGGCATCGCGCCGGAGGCCGTCACCGACATCGTCGCGACGTTGGGATCGGTGGTGTTGTGCGTTGCCGCCTTTTCCGCCGTCCGCCGGGCGCCGACGGTCGCGACCGCCAGTCTCATCCTGCTCATTGCCACGATTTGCGGCCTCGGCGCGGCGGCGCTGGACTGGCGGGTGATGGCGGCCGTTCCCCAGGTGCTGAGCGCGCTCTTCACCTTCGCCCTTGCGCGGCGCCGGATGTGGCGGCGGCCGAATCTTTATCTGGCGCTGGCAGCGCTGTCGCTGTTTGCGGCGGCGGCGTCTGCGTTGGCCCCGGGTGTCGGGGCGCATGCCGGCGTGCTGCTGTTCGCGGCGGCGGCGGTGAGCGGGGTCGCAATCGCCTCAGACGGTTTCGTCGAGCACGGTGGGGCGGGGCGCCCGCGACGGGCCGTAAGCCGCACCCGCTGACGGCAGCGGCGCGTTGGTGCAATAGACCTGACCCATCACCTGCGCGACGAAGGTCGGGGTCAAACGCGGTGCGTCCCAAAATGGATCGCTGTGTTCTGTATCGGACTGGGACGATCCGCGCTTGTCGAGCGGCGTGCAGATCCAGCTCTGCGGTTCGCGGCGGGACGAATATTCACCATCGAATCCGGCGCGGGCATTGATTTTTTCGACGGCATGGACCGACGAGTTTTCGCGGTTTGCCGCGCTCGCCTTGACCATTGGATATGCCGTAATCGCCGTCATAACCCTTTGTTCAGGCAAAGTGCGGGCCGTGACTGCGAACAGCGGGTTTGTTTCAAGAGTTACGGGATTTTTAAGCCCCCTCGCCCATCATCGATCGAAAGGGCCGCTGATAAAGCCCAACTGGTGGTGGATGTGGTGGAACAGTCGCTTCAGAAGAAGCCAGGGGACTCACTTGCCTCGCTGAAAGCCGTCGAAGACGCGGAGCGATTGCGGCTTGCGGTCTCCGCTGCCGGTATCGTCGCGTTCAATTGGACCATCGCCGACGACCGCATCGCCTGGGAGGGCGCCCACGATATCCTTCCCGGCCAGATCATGCAGCGCGGCACCAGCCAGGGTCGGGCGCTGCTGGCGACGATGAACAGCCATATCCGCCAACGCTTCGCCGCCCTGATCGAAAGCCGCAGCCCCGAAACCGTGTCGTTCGACGTCGACGTCGAACTGGCCTCGGCGCTGGGCACGGTTTGGTTCGTGTTCCTCGGCAGCCGCGTTCCCAATGCCGACGGGGCCACCGAGCGGCTCACCGGCGTGGTCCGCGAAATCACCGAGCGCAAGCACCAGATCCATCGCCTGACCTACTTGGCGACCCGCGACGAACTCACCGGTCACTTGAATCGCAACTCGCTGCGCGCCGAACTGGCGGAAGCGATCGCCACCGCCCAGGCGCAGGAACGCCATTGCGGCTTCCTGGTGTTCTCGATCGACCGGCTTGCCATCATCAACGATTCCTACGGCTTCGACGCCGCCGACGAGGTCATCGTGGCGGTCGGCGAACGGCTGGCGCGCTCGCTGCGTTCGACCGATGTGATCGGGCGCACCGCCGGCAACAAGTTCGGCGTCATCCTCAAGAACTGCACCGAGAGCGATATCGCCATCGTCGCCGAACGCCTGCGCGCGGTGGTGCGCGGCGATGTCGTCGATACGCGGGCGGGGCGGGTGGCCGTGACCTCGTCGGTCGGCGCGGTGTGGCTGCCGGGCAGCGCCGCCTCAAGCCAGGAAGCGATGCTGCGCGCCGAAGAAGCGCTGGAGCGGGCCCGCAGCCATGGCCGCGACGGCTATTCGATCTATCACCATTCCGAACTGCGCGAAGGCGCCCGCCTCAGGTTGATGGCGGTTGCCGACGAAGTCGTGGCGGCGCTGAAAGAGGATCGCCTCGTCTTCGCCTATCAGCCGATCATCGATGCCAAGACGCGCGCCATCGCCGAATATGAATGCCTCCTGCGGATGATCAAGCCCGACGGTTCGATCGCGCCGGCCGGCCATTTCATTCCGGCGGCGGAACAATTGGGCCTGGTGCGTCTGGTCGATCGCCGCGCCCTGGAAATGACGATCGCAACGCTGCATGCCCATCCCGAGATCAACCTGTCGGTCAACGTCTCCGGCACGACGGCGCAGGATTCGGCGTTCCTGCAGTCCTTCGTCGAATACGTGAAGCAGAATTCGGCGGTGGCGAACCGCTTGGTGGTCGAGCTGACCGAAACCGCGGCGCTGCATCACTTCGAGGAAAACGCCCGCTTCGTGTCGCGCCTGAGGGAAATGGGCTGCCGCATCGCCATCGACGATTTCGGCGCCGGCTACACCTCGTTCCGCAACCTGCAGATGCTGCGCGTCGACAAGGTCAAGATCGACGGCTCGTACGTTGCCGCGCTGACGACTTCGCCCGAGAACCAGATCTTCGTGCGCACGCTGGTCGACCTCGCCAAAAACTTCAACCTCAAGACGACGGCGGAATGGGTCGGCTCCGAGGAAGAAGCGGTGCTGCTCGAAAGCTTCGGCGTCGACCACTTCCAGGG
>NZ_JBWZET010000193.1:0-10298 GCF_056722145.1 Rhizomicrobium sp.
AGCTTGGCGCGTTCTTCCGGCGACTGCTTCCATTCGGTTTCCGGCTCGGCCGTCTTGGTCTGCAGATAGGGCTTGATGGAAGCGTGCTGGGCGAAGAAATGGGTCAGGTCGGGCACGAGGTCCTTCACCACCGGCATGTGCGGCAGCGGGAAGACCTTGATCGGGCCGGAATGATCGGTGATCGCCTTGGTGCAGGCGAGCCCATTGGTGCCGGCGATGTTCATGGCGCACGAGCCGCAGACGCCCTCGCGGCACGAGCGGCGGAAGGTGAGCGTCGGGTCGATCTCGTTCTTGATCTTGATCAGCGCGTCCAAAACCATCGGCCCGCAGCTGTCGAGATCGACGGTATAGGTGTCGATGCGGGGATCGTCCCCGCTCGCCGGATCGTAGCGGTAGATCTTGAATTCCTTGGTCCGCTTGGCCTTCTTGCCGTTCGGCTCCTTGGGCCCTTCCCACGTCTTGCCTTTGACGGGCTTGGAACCTTTCGGCAGCGTGAACTGAACCATCTGATTCTCCGGGGGAAATCGGCGGGAGACGAGCTTTACCAAAGCCCGGGGCGCGCTGCAATGTTGTCGCAGTCGAAGGTCGCTTTCTGCCCCCGCGCGCGACGCGGTCTGCCCACCGGCAGGTAGAGCGTGGGGGAAGTGCCCGTCAGGGCGAAGGGGGCTCCAGTGCATCGTGAGCCCCCTTTCCAGCTTCGCCGGACTTCCCCCACGGTCTGCGTGCCTGCGATGACACCTTCACGCCCGCGGGGGCAGAAAGCCTAAATCACTCCCAGCCGCTTGCCCACGACCTCGAACTTCTCCAGCGCGAAGGCGATCTGGTCGTCGGTCAGCGAGGCGCACATCTGGATGCGCAGGCGGGCGGTGCCTTCGGGGACGACGGGATAGCCGAAGCCGGTGATGAAGATGCCTTCGTTCAGCAGCTCCTGGCTCATTTTGATCGCGAAAGCGGTGTCGCCGACGATGATTGGGACGATGGCGCTGTCACCGTCGAGCGGCTTGAAGCCGAGGCGTTTGAGGCCATCGCGCATCATTTTCGCCAGCGCATGCAGCCGCGTGACGCGCTCGGGCTCGCGTTCCAGGATCTCGATCGCCTTCTTGGCCGAGGCGGCGATGGTCGCCGGCAGGGCGTTGGAGAACAGCTGCGGCCGCGACATCTGGCTGAGATACTTTACCAGCGTGTCCGAGCCCGCCACATAGCCGCCGGCAGCGCCGCCGAGCGCCTTTCCCAGCGTGCCGGTGATGATCGCGATCTGGCCTTCCACGCCCCAATGCTCGGCGGTGCCGCGGCCGTGCTTGCCCATCACGCCGACGCCGTGGCTGTCGTCGAGAATGACGCTGGCGTTGTAGCGCTTGGCGAGATGCACGATGTCGGGCAGCTTGGCGATGTCGCCTTCCATCGAGAAAACGCCGTCGGTGACGATGAAGATGCGGCGCGCAGCCTTCACCTCGGCGAGCTTGTCGCGCAGATCGTCCATGTCGGAATGGCGATAGACCAGGCGCTTGGCTTTCGAACCGCGGCAGCCGTCGATCAGCGAGGCATGGTTCAGCGCGTCGGACACGATCGCGTCGCCCTCGCCCGCCACCGCCGGAATGAGGCCGGTATTGGCGGCCCAGCACGACACATAGGTCAGCGCCGCATGGGTGCGCGACAGCCGCGCCAGCGTCGTCTCGATGTCGTGATGGATCGCGAAGGTGCCGCAGATGAAGCGGACGGACGCGGTGCCGGCGCCGTATTTGTCGAGCGCCTCTTT
Source organism: Rhizomicrobium sp. (assembly GCF_056722145.1). Lineage (NCBI taxonomy): Bacteria > Pseudomonadati > Pseudomonadota > Alphaproteobacteria > Micropepsales > Micropepsaceae > Rhizomicrobium > Rhizomicrobium sp. The sequence continues at coordinate 1,757 of NZ_JBWZET010000193.1, forward strand.
GCCGGCCGCCACCACTTCGGGATGATCGGCCAATCCCAGATAATTGTTCGACGACAGCACCAGGATGCGGCCCGGCTTCTCTTCCATGCCGACTTCGGTGTCCATCGGCCCGGTGATGTGGCGGAAGCTCTTCAGCGTTCCCGCCTTTGCCATCGCAGCGAGATCGGCCTTCAGCGAGTCATCGAGGTTCATAATTCGCTCCAATCCAGCACGACCTTGCCGGAGCGCCCGGAGCGCATCACGTCGAAGCCTTCCTGGAAATCCTTGTAGGAATAGCGGTGGGTGATGACCGGCGTGATATCCATGCCGGCCTGGATCATGCTGGTCAGCTTGTACCAGGTCTCGCCGAACATGCGCCCGTAGATGCCGCGCAGGGTCAGGCCCTTGAACACGACCGTGTTCCAGTCGATGCCGGTCTGATCGGGCTGAATGCCGAGCATGGCGATCTTGCCGCCGTTGGCCATGGTGTCCAGCATCTGGCGGAAGCCGGCCGGATTGCCGCTCATTTCGAGGCCGACGTCGAAGCCTTCCTGCATGCCAAGCTCGGCCATGACCTTTTTCAGGTCCTCGGTCGCGACATTCACCGCCGCGGTGGCGCCGAGTTTCTTCGCCAGTCCGAGACGGTACTCGTTGACATCGGTAATGACCACATACCGTGCCCCCGCCTTGATCGCCATCGGCACCGCCCCAATGCCGATCGGGCCGGCGCCGGTGATCAGCACGTCTTCGCCGACCAGATCAAACGCCAGCGCGGTATGGGCCGCGTTGCCGAGCGGATCGTAGATGGCGTAAATCTCTTCCGGCACCTTGTCGCTGCAATGCCAGAGATTCAGCGCCGGCACGGCGACGAATTCGGCGAAGGCGCCGTTGCGATTGACGCCGACTCCCAGCGTGTTGGCGCAGAGATGCCGCCGTCCCGCCTGGCAGTTGCGGCAATGACCGCAGATGATGTGGCCTTCGGCGCTGACCAGTTCGCCGACCTTGTGGCCATGCACGTTGGCGCCGACGGCGACGATGCGGCCGACGAATTCATGGCCGATGGTGGTGCCGGGCTTGATGGTTTTCTGCGCCCAGGCGTCCCAATTGTAGATGTGCACGTCGGTGCCGCAGATGCCGGTTTTCAGGACTTTGATCAGCACGTCGTCGATGCCGTACTCCGGCACCGGAACGTCCTTGAGCCAGATGCCCTCGGCGGCCGTCGTTTTCACAAGCGCTTTCATGGGATTTGGATCTCCTGGCGACGCGAATCCGATAACGCGCCCCCCACCCCCGCGCAAGCACGCGTTCGCGATGGCTGAACCCGCTACGGTGCATGCTTGACCGCGACGCACGATCTTGTCGCCGCCAGCCCGCCGCACGATTGGATCATGCGTCCGGAACGGCGAAACCGGCGGCCGGCAGCCCCGCTGTATGCACCCGCCACATTGCCTCGTAGGCGCGCTCGACCGCCTGGGCCAAACGGGCAGAATCGAACAGCGGCTGCGCCAACCGCGCTTTGAGCGCCGCGAGGCGGTCCGGCGTATGCGCCAGCGCCACCGCGAGCGCTTCATAACCGGCCAAATCGGGCGTGATCAGTTCGGCAAGACCGGCGTCCGTCACCAGGCTGGCTGCGACACGGGCGGCGAATCCGCGACCCGGCGCGGTCACCAGCGGCACCCCCATGCGCAGCGCGTCGCTGGCGGTGGTGTGGGCGTTACAGGGCAGCGTGTCGAGGAAGAGATCGGCCAGCTTCAGCCGCGCCAGATAGCTCGGCCGCGGCAAGCGGTCGGCGAACACCAGACGGCCGGGATCGATGCCGCGCGCCGAGGCCTCGGCCTGCAGATTGCGCCGCGCCGTGGCGTTATCCACCAGCAGCCACAGCACGCTGCCTTCCGTCGCCGCCAGCAGCCGCATCCAGACGTCGAACATCTCCGGCGTGATCTTGTAGTTCGCGTTGATCGAGCAGAACACGAAACCGCAGTCCGGCAACCCGGCTTCGGCCCGTGTCGGCGTTGCCTCGACCTCGCTGGCACCGTCGCTCGGCAGAAAGCAACGCGGCAGACGCACGACAGCCTCGGAAAAATGCGCCTCGCTGCCCAGCGGAATGACCACCGGATCGGCCAGGATGTAGTCGATCCAGTCGGCGCCGATGGTGCCGGGATGACCAGCATAATTCACCGCCAGCGGCGCCGGGCGCAACTCGAACACGGACGGGCGTCCGCCGCCGGTGTGACCGCTGAGATCGACCGCGATATCGATTTCCGCCGCCCGCAGCTGCGCCACGAGGTCCGCATCCGACAGCGATCCGGCGCTGATGAAATGCTCGAACGCCGCGGCGCTCCGCCTGCGGATGGCGTTGTCGGGACCGTCGCGCAAGGCAACGCCGAAGGTTTCGAACCGCGCCCGGTCGTGCCGCTCTATCAGTTCCACGATCAGATTGGCGGAAGGATGTTCGTGATAATCGGGCGAGAGGTAGGCGATCCGTAACCGGTCGTGCGGCGGCGTGTGCGGGCGCGGGGCCGAGGCAGGCCGCGCTATGGATTTCGCCGCCGCGAGCTGCAGCGCCGGATCGTCGATTGACGTCGCCACCACCCAAGCATTGACCGGCTCGCCGGCACCGACGCGCCGGGCAAGGTCCGCCAACCGTGCAGCACGCTGGCGCCAGTCGCAGACGATCCCCGCCAGCAGGAACCGCTCCGCCGGCACCAGCGTCAGCGCCGGATCGATCGCCAGGGCGCGGTCGCAATCGGCCAGCGCGGCGTCGTAATTCTGCAGATGACGCAGCGCCAGAGCGCGCGTCGCATAGACTTTCGCCAGCTGGGGCGCCAGCTCCGCGGCGCGGTTCAACGCCCCCAGCGCGTCCTCGTTGCGCCCCAGCGCCATCAGCATCGCGCCGCGGCTGACATGCGCCATGGCATCGCCCGGCGCGAGCGCGATCGAACGGTCGCCGTCCACAAGCGCTGCCGCGAAGCGCCCCGCTTGACGGTGCAGCGTACCGCGCAGCATCAGCGCGGCCGCCAGATTTGGCTGAAGTTGCAGCGCGCGCGCGACCGCGCCTTCCGCCTCGTCGGGCCGGTGCAACGCGATCAGCGCCGTGGCACGGCTGACATGGGCCGGCGCCTGGTTCGGATCGAGCGCCAGCGAACGCTCGGCATCGGCGAGCGCCTCTCCGGAACGACCGAGTTCGCTGAAGAGGTCGCTGCGCAGGTTGAGCCCGGGCGTAAATCCGGGATTGGCCGCGACGACATCGTTCAACGTGGTGAGCGCCTGGTCGAGGCGGTTGAGCTTCGACAGCACCACGGCGCGGGCGCAGCGCGCATCGACCAATCCAGGCTCGATCCGGAGGACGGCGTCGAAGGCGGCAAGCGCCTCCTCCAAGCGGCCGGCCGCAAACAGCAGGTGGGCGCTGTTGAACCAGGCCTCCACATGATCGGGCTGCAGTTCCACGGCGCGGCGATAGGCGACGAGCGCCTCGGCAGGACGGCGCGCCTGCGTCAGCACCCAGCCTCGGAAGCAATGGCCCAGCGGCACATCCGGCGCGAGGCCGAGACTACGATCGATGAAGCTGAGCCCTTCACGAAGATCGCCGCTTTGCGCCCGCACCATGCCCAGTATCAAGAGCGCATCGGCGCGTCCCGGTTCGGCGGCGATGATGCGGCGGCACAATACCTCCGCTTCGGCCAAGCGGCCCTGCGCGTGCAGGTCAAGCACCGTGTCAAACGGATCTGGCATTCGCCGCTCCCTGAACTGGCGTTTACACATGCTGCAGGAGGCTACGGCAGCGGCACCCCGAGGTCGGTCAAGTCGCGACGCAGCCTATCAGCGCCGGTGAAGCGCAGCGCCGGCAAGCCGACCTGAGCCGCGCCGTCCACATTGGCCGGGCTGTCGTCGACGAAGACGAGATTTTCCGCCGCCATGCCGTAGCAGCGCAGCGCGATCTCGTAGAGCGCCCGATCGGGCTTGATGCAGCCGTATTCGCCCGACAGCACGATGTGCTCGAACAGGTCGAGTTGTTTGTAACTGTGGCGCACCCGGGCGAAGGTTTCGCAGTGCCAGTTCGACAGCGCGAACAGCCGGATGCCCGCCGCCTTCAGCTCCACCATCAGTTCCGCGGTGCCGGGAATGCCGCCGCCGATCATCTCGATCCAGCGGCCGTAATAGGCGCGGATTTCGCGCTCCCATTCGGGAAACTTGGCAACGCGCTCCGCCGTCGCCTGGATCAGGTCGCGACCGGCGTCCTGCTGGCCGTTCCATTCGCCGGTGCAGATGGTGGCAAGGAAGTTGACGGCCTTGGTTTCGTCGCCGTCGAACACCTTGCGATAGAGGTAGAGCGGGTTCCAGTCGATGACCACGCCGCCAAGGTCGAACACGACCCCTTTGACGGCTGGCATGCGTGTCGTGGTCGTCACCGGCCGCCTCGTGTCGCGTTGCTTTGCGTTACGGCATTAGCACGCCGGAACCGCCTGGGGAATGCGGCCGGAAGGGCGGCATCAGCGTGGCGCCTCGCCCTGCCCGATCTGTTCGATGATCCAGCCGATTTCGACCGGCTCGCCCCGCACTTCTCCGGCGATGACGAGCTGTTCGGAGCGCCGGATGGCGTCGCCGCCGAGATAGACGCTTTCCTCCACCGTCACTGGCGCGGTGGCGCGGAAACGCCAGCCTTCGCCGTTCGGCAGCTTGAGCAGGATGTAGCCGCTTTCGGCGCGGCTGAGGCGGACGTCGGGGTGGATGTGGAAGCGCACCGCGAACGGCAGCGTCTCCTTGCGGTCCTGGCGCGGCAGCAGGCGGTCGGTGCCGGTCAGCGCCAGACCGTGCGGCGATAGCGTGAGTTCGCGTTCGTGGCGGATGCCGAACAGGGTGGTGTAGCCGTCGTGGCTGGCGACGACGATGTTGCCTTTCCCGGTCTCGATCCGTCGCGTCTCGATCGCGTCTGGCCCATGCACGAGGCGCGGCCCCACCAGCGTCTTGATCCAGCCCTCGCGCAGCACCGTGGCGCTCGAGGTATCGGCAATGGTCACCGTGGAATGGGCGGCGGTAGCGCGCAACGCCTCTTGCCAGTGATGATGGGCGGCGTGGGTTGCGGTGCCGCAATTGATGATGATGCGATGAGCCCCCGCCGACAGCTCGAACGCGAGGCATCCGGCATGAGCATCGTTCGAAAACGCACCCGGCGGCGGCGCGCCGCAATCGAACAGCACCAGCGTCCGCGACGCGTGCAGGCGGTGATAGCCGGAATGGCGGGCATAGCCGAACGGCTGGCCTTTGACGTCGTCGCGATGCAAGAGCGCGTGGATCATCTTGGCGCTGGATTCGCCGCCGCCGTTGAACAGCGCCAGGGCGCCGTCGCCATGACGGAAAAAGCGCACCATCGGCGCCATGCGGTCGTGGGCGGTGCGCAGACCCGGCGGCGCGATCTGACCGGTCGCGGCGAGCACCTCCATCACCATCACGACTTGGCGATAGGCGTTGACCAGCACCTCCGGCGAGCGGCTGATGTGGCCGCCATCGGGCAATATCTGGCGCGCCAGTTCGTCTTCGAGCCGCGCCAAACCCAACTCCAGCCGCTTGGGACTGTCGTCGAGGCATACGCCCGACAGCGCCAGCGCCGCCGCCGCTTCGATCCGCGGCAGACCCTCGGGCGCCTCCGCCGCGGTGCGCGCCAGCATCCGCGACTGCTCGCGCAGGGTGACATAGACCTTGGAGCGCCACAGCATGTCGGCGTTGGTGAGGATGAAGCGGCCGTGCGCAAACACCGCCACCAGCCGGCGGGCGATGATGTGCGGCAGCCAGCCCGGTTCGGTGTATTTGGCGTTGCGCTTCAGCCATTGCGACACCAGATTGGTCGCCAGCGTGCGCGCCGCCTCGCCGTTCGCAGCCGCCAGCGGCGGCAGCCAGACGAAACTGTGCAACGCCTCGCGCCACTCGGCCGACGGCGCCGGCCGGTCGAAGATGGAACGATCCCGCGCGTCAGCGACTTCGCCCACGAACTTGAATTTGCCGCGCAGCAGCGCATCGGCGTCGTCGAGCTTGCGCGGCAAGGTATCGACCGGGCAGTAGACGATGTGGTCGGCGAGCGGCCCGGCGAGCAGGCGGCGATATATCCAGGTGCGGCGGCCCCAGCGGCGCAGGCGCCCGCTCGCGCGCCATACGGCGATCCTCAGCGCCTCGGGGAGAAGCGCCAGCGATGGTCGGTTCGGGCGCGCCGCGGTCACCCTAGCCCCTGAGGGCCGAGATGTTGGCCGCATAGCACTTGGCGCCACCGCGGAACACGGCGGTTCCGGCCACGATGGTGTCGGCCCCGGCGTTGATCGCCTGCTTCACCGTCGTCTTGTTGATACCACCGTCGACCTCGAGCGCGACCGGGCGGCCGCACTTGGCGATGCGCTCCGCCGCCGCCTCGATCTTCTTGAGCTGGCTGGTGATGAAACTCTGGCCGCCGAAGCCGGGATTGACCGTCATAATCAAGACCAGATCGACAAGGTCGAGCACCGGATCGATATGGTCGATCGGCGTGCCCGGATTGAGCACCACGCCCGGCTTCTTGCCCAGGCTCCGGATCTTCTGCAGCGTCGAGTGGATGTGCGGCCCGGCCTCGGGATGGACGGTGATGCCGTCTGCCCCGGCCTCGGCAAACGCCTCCAGGAACGGATCGACCGGCGCGATCATCAGGTGAACGTCGAACGGCTTCTTGGTGTGCGGCCTCAGCGCCTTCACGATCGGCGGTCCGGTGGTGATGTTGGGCACGTAATGGCCGTCCATGACGTCGACATGGATCAGGTCGGCGCCGGCCTTGTCCAACGCCGCAATTTCCTCGCCCAAGCGGGAGAAATCGGCGGACAGAATGGACGGCGAAATGCGGATCATACCCATTTTACGATTAAGTGCCGGATTCGACGGGCTGTCGCAAGGCACGTTCGACGCTTCCGCGGGCCGTCAACAGAACAATCAGCACCGGCACCCACGCCACCCGCGACTGGTAGCGGTCGTGCGGACCGGAAAACAGGCCGCAAACCAGGGCGTTGCCAATCAGCGCCACCAGCACGAAAGCGGGCAGCGTCGCCAGGTTCCAGCGCCGCCGTTTCAGCGCCCGCCACAGTACCCAGGCGAGCCACGCCTGCGCCAGGAACGCCAAGGGCACATGCACGACGTTGACCGCGCCGAAGTGGATTTTGCCCTTCTGCTGGTGCGCCGTCATGTAGGCGATCCGCTGCTTCGGCATGAAGCCGTAAAACAGGTCGCGCAGCACCCAGACCTGGGGCTCGACGCCGTCGCCGGTGCGGATCATGCCGTACTGCCGGACCGCACCCCACAGCCCGGGCAACAGGCTCTGCAGCGGGTAATGGATAAGGCTGTGGCGGACGATCAGATCGTAGTCGTCCTTGGGGCCATAGAAGCGGCCGACCTTGTTGAACGGGCTTTCCCGCCCCCACAGGAAATTGTCCGCCGTCTTGGGCAGATGGTCCTTATAGGGGCACAGCACCAGTTGCGGCTGCGACGGGCAGAGATCGTTCAGCGTCTTGGTCACGACGCCGTCGCCCATCAGCCGGGCCGCCAGGAAATACGTGCCCGAGCGGCTGACGAAATACTTCTCGCTGATCTGCGGCACGTTTTTGACCAGCATGTGGTTGGCCTGAACCACGAGCCCCAGCCCAAGAGCGAAGCACAGGAGCGGCAGGATCACGTTCGGCCGGGGGAATTTGCGCTGCCGCCAGATCAGACTCGGCACCCACACCAGCGCCAGACACACCACCAGCCCGGCGGCGGTACCGAGGTGCGAGGGATGGCAGGCGATCGCGACGCCCGCGACGGGGATCAGCAAAATGGCCCGTACCCAGCCGAGTTGCTTCAATTTGAACGCCAGCGGATAGAACGCCAGGATGAATACCGCCGTGAAGCAGTCGGGCTCGATCTGGCCGGCAAACCAGGCGATGCTGGTCAGCACCGACAGCGCCGCTCCCACCCTGAGCAGCGTCCACAGCGTCGTGCGCGGCCACACCGCCCGGGCGAACTGGACGATGACGAACGCCGTCATCGCCGCCTGGACCCAGGCGACGTACCATAGGCTGTCGCGGCCATGGGTGTAGTCGAGGAACAGCGAATAGCCGGGGGAGCGTTCGGGCACGAAGAAGCGCCGGAAGCCCTCCAGCACATAGGCGCCCGAATCGAAGAACATGAACGGGAAGCCGTTCCACCACGCCGCGTAGAGGAACATCGGCGTCAAGAGCAGGATCGCGGCCACTTCGGCGCCCAGCCCGGACAGATGCGCCGCCGGAATCCGATCCCGGCCCACCCGGCCCGACAATGCAAGCGAATCAGTCATACCGATGTGCCGGGGCACGCCCTCGAATGCGACCCCGCGGTATCGCGGTATTTGTCGCAATTCGCAACGCCGATCCGCGCGACATCGTCGGCCCCCAGCCGGCGCAGCGCCCGGGGATCGGTCAAGAGGAAGGCGAACGGCACGATCCATACAATCCGGGATTGATAACGGTCGTGGGCGCCGGAAATCATGCCGCAAATGGTGGCGTTGCCGATCAGGGCGAAGAACAGGAAGGCTCCCAGC
>NZ_JBWZET010000194.1:0-2433 GCF_056722145.1 Rhizomicrobium sp.
CTTCTCGTTCTTGTTGATCGAACTCAGTTTCGCCATGGACTTAAGCTCTCTTCTTCAAATCCAGCATCAAACAGGGCATCAGGCCGCCTGCTTGGCTTCGCCTTCCAGCGGGAACGGGAAACCGAACAGGCGAAGCAGCTCGCGCGCCTCGTCGTCGGTTTTCGCGGTGGTGGTGATGATGATGTCCATCCCACGCACCTTCTCGATCTGGTCGTAGCTGATCTCCGGGAAGATGATCTGCTCCTTCAGCCCCATCGCATAGTTGCCGCGACCGTCGAACGACTTCGGGTTCAACCCGCGGAAGTCGCGGATGCGGGGCATCGCGATGGTGATCAGACGATCGAGGAACTCGTACATGCGTTCACGACGCAGCGTGACCTTGCAACCGATCGCCATGCCTTCGCGCAGCTTGAACTGGGCGACCGACTTCTTGGCGCGGCAGACCACCGGCTTCTGGCCCTAGATAAGCTCCATCTCGGCGGCGGCAGTGGTGACCTTCTTGCGGTCCTGCGTGCCTTCGCCGACGCCCATGTTGAGCGTGATCTTCTCGATCTTCGGAACTTCCATCGCGTTCTTGTAGCCGAACTTCGCGGTCATGGCCGCGGCGATCTGGGCGTCGAACTTCGCCTTGAGGCGAGGCGTATACTTGTCAGCCATCAGATGGCCTCCCCGGACTTGACGGCCACGCGGACCTTCTTGCCATCTTTGCTCTCGAAGCGGACGCGCGACGCCTTGCCGTCAACCGCGATACCGACCTTCGAGATCGCCATCGGCGCCTCGCGACGGTCGATGCCGCCGTTCGGATCCTGCTGGCTCGGCTTCTTGTGACGGGTGGCGATGTTGACGCCCTGCACGATTACCTTGCCCTCCTTGGGGAGAACCTGGAGAACGGTGCCCGAGCGGCCCTTGTCCTTGCCCGAACGGACGACGACATTGTCGCCCTTCTTGATCTTGGCGGCAGCCATCACAGCACCTCCGGCGCGAGCGAGATGATCTTCATGAAGCCGCGGCCGCGCAGTTCGCGAACCACCGGCCCGAAGATACGGGTGCCGATCGGCTCCTCGTTCTTGTTGATCAGCACGGCAGCGTTACTGTCGAAGCGGATCACCGAACCGTCGGCCCGACGGACGTCCTTGCGGGTGCGCACGATCACCGCGCGGTGAACGTCGCCCTTCTTCACGCGGGTGCGCGGCTGGGCTTCCTTCACCGAGACGACGATGACATCGCCGACGCCGGCAACGCGGCGCTTCGATCCGCCCAGCACCTTGATGCACTGGACGCGCTTGGCACCGCTGTTGTCAGCGACGTCAAGCTGGGATTGCATCTGGATCATTGATCCGGTTCCTTCCTAATGGCTTCCCGAGACTTTGCCCGGCAGTTCCAAATAAGCTCTGGTCGAGACTCAGACGTCTGCTTCGACGGCAGCCGTCTTGCCGGCGGTCACGCGCTCGATGACCTTCCAGGTCTTGAGCTTCGAGATCGGCGCGGTTTCCTCGATGCGGACGACTTCGCCGGTCTTGAACGCGTTGGCCTCGTCGTGGGCATGATACTTCTTCGAGCGGCGGATGATCTTGCCGTAAAGGGCATGCTTCACCTTGCGCTCGACCTTCACGACCACGGTCTTGTCGGTCTTGTCGGAAACCACGGTACCGATGAGAATACGCTTGGGCATCGTGGACTCCTTACGCCTTGGCCGACTGAGAGCGCTCAGTCTGCAGCGTCTTGATGCGGGCGATGTCGCGGCGCACTTCCTTGATGCGCGCCGGACGTTCGAGCTGGTTGGTGGCAGCCTGGAAGCGGAGGTTGAAGGCCTCCTTCTTCAGGTCGGCGAGGTCGGCGACGAGCTGGTCGTCGCTCTTCGCGCGAAGGTCGGTAGCCCGATTAGAGCTTTTCGGGGCCATCATTCGCCTCCCAGGTGCGAGGTATCGCCGAGGCGGGCGATGACCTTGGTCTTGATCGGCAGCTTCATCGCCGCGCGGCTGAACGCTTCCGCCGCCAGCGGGCCGGGAACGCCGTCGAGTTCGAACAGGATGCGACCGGGCTTCACGCGGGCGGCCCAGTATTCGATCGAACCCTTGCCCTTGCCCTGGCGGACTTCGGCGGGCTTCTTCGACACCGGCACGTCCGGGAACACGCGAATCCACAGGCGGCCCTGGCGGCGGATGTGACGGGTGATCGCGCGGCGGGCCGCTTCGATCTGGCGGGCGGTGATCCGCTCGGGCTCGAGGGCCTTGAGCCCATAGGCGCCGAAGTTCAGATCGGTGCCGCCCTTGGCATCGCCTTGGATGCGGCCCTTGAACATCTTACGGAACTTGGTTTTCTTCGGTTGAAGCATGATACCTTACCTCAGCGAGCCGGGCGGACGCCGGAGGTCTGAGCCTCCATCATCAGCCGGTCCTGCGCCATCGGGTCGTGGCCAAGGATCTCGCCCTT
>NZ_JBWZET010000195.1:0-6770 GCF_056722145.1 Rhizomicrobium sp.
GATCTCATCATCAAAGGGAAAAATCTATGTCAAATATCACCATCATCGGCGCGCAGTGGGGCGACGAGGGCAAAGGCAAGATCGTGGACTGGCTGTCGGCCCGCGCCGATGTGGTTGTGCGCTTCCAGGGCGGCCACAATGCTGGACACACCCTCGTCATCGATGGCACCACTTACAAACTGTCGCTGCTGCCGTCGGGTGTGGTGCGCAAGGGCAAGCAGGCGGTAATCGGCAACGGTGTCGTGGTCGATCCGTGGGCGCTGGCGGCCGAGATCGAGCGGCTGAAACAGCTTGGCGTCTCCGTTACGCCCGAGAACCTGATGGTGGCCGAAAACGCGGCGCTGATCCTGCCGCTCCATCGCGAGCTTGATGCGGCGCGCGAGACCGGGGTGCAGGCGCTGGGAACGACCAAGCGCGGCATCGGCCCGGCATACGAAGACAAGGTCGGCCGCCGCGCCATTCGCGCCGTCGACTTGAAGGATTTCAACACCCTGCCCGGCAAGGTGGACCGTCTGCTTAGCCATCACAACGCGCTGCGCCGTGGCGTCGGCGCCGAGGAGATCGCGCCCGCGGCCGTGCTCGCCCAGCTTGCCGAGATCGCGCCGCAGATCCTGCCCTTCGTCGGGCCGGTGTGGCGGGTGCTTGATTCTGCGCGCAAGGCGGGCAAGCGCATCCTGTTCGAAGGCGCCCAGGCGGTGCTGCTCGATGTCGATCACGGCACCTATCCCTTCGTCACCTCATCAAACACGGTGGCGGGTCAGGCGGCGGCCGGCTCCGGCATCGGGCCGCGCCAGAACGGCTATGTGCTCGGCATCGTCAAAGCCTATACGACGCGGGTCGGCGACGGGCCGTTCCCGACCGAGCAGAAAAACGACATCGGCGAGAAGATCGGCCAGAGGGGCGCCGAGTTCGGCACCGTCACGGGGCGCAAGCGCCGCTGCGGCTGGTTCGATGCGGTCTTGGTGCGCCAGACCATCGTCACCGGCGGCGTCGACGGCATCGCGCTGACCAAGCTCGACGTGCTCGACGGTTTCGACGAGATCAAGGTTTGCGTCGGCTACAAGCTGGATGGCAAAACCCACGATTACCTGCCCGCCGATGCGGTGGAACAGGCCCGCATCGAGCCGGTCTATGAGACCATCCCCGGCTGGCAGGAATCGACCCGCGGCGCCCGCTCGTGGGCCGAACTGCCCGCCAACGCCATCAAATACGTCCGCCGCATCGAGGAGCTGATCGACGCACCGGTGGCGCTGCTCTCCACCAGCCCCGAACGCGAGGACACCATCCTGGTGCACGACCCCTTCCTGGGCTGAGGGCTAATCCACACAGTGATTGCGCGATTGGGCCGAATTGATAACGGCCCCGCGCACTGTTATGCAGGGAATCATGGCTAAAAAACCGTTCGATTGTTCGAAGTGCCCGGGCTATTGCTGCTCCTATCACATCATTCCGGTGAAGGAGAGCGACCTCAAGCGCCTCGCCAAGCACTTCAAGGTCTCGCTCGCCGAAGCCAAGAAGAAGTTCGTCACGCCCGGCCGCAAGCAGGACGCCAAGGACGGCCCCTACAAGCTGCGCCGCAAGGCCGACGAGCATTTCGGCAAGATCTGCCGCTTCTTCGATCAGGAAAAGCGCTGCTGCGGCATCTATCAGGCGCGCCCCTACATCTGCCGCGCCTATCCAACCGGCAAATGCGGCTACTACGAATTCCTCAAGATCGAGCGCGATACCCAGGACGATCAGGAAATGATCGTCACGACGCAGAACGATTGATCTTCCCCGTCCATGGCCGAGCTCGACCCGGCCATCCCTGCGTGCGCAACTATGGCTTCAGCGTCGAGCCCGGCACCGGGCGGCCTTGCCACTGCACCATGTGATTGAGCGGGCCGTGGCCCTTGCCCAACCCGGGCGCGGCGGCGATGGCAGCCTGGACGTATTCGCGGGCCTTGGCGACCGCCACCGACAACGGCTCATCCTTGGCGAGGTTGGCGGCAATGGCCGAGGCCAGGGTGCAGCCGGTGCCGTGGGTATGGCGGGTCTTGATCCGCGGGAAGCCGTAAACGTCGACGCCATGCTCCCACATCAGAATGTCGTCGATGGTGGCCTTGCTGGAATGGCCGCCCTTGATGAGCACGGCCTTGGCCCCCATATCCCGTAGGATCGCTCCGGCCCGGCTGAGCGAGGCCCGGTCGGTACGGGTGATCCCCGTCAGCCGCTTGGTCTCCGGAATGTTCGGGGTGATCAGGGTGGCAAGCGGGATGAGCTGTTTGACGACGGTCTTTTCCGCCTCCGGCTTCAGCAAGGCCGCGCCAGAGGTCGCCACCATCACCGGATCGACGACCAGGGGGACGTTGGGGGCGTATTCCTTTAGCGTCGCGGCCACAACCTTCACGATCGCCGCATTGGCGAGCATCCCGGTCTTGATCGCATCGGCGCCGATGTCTTTCAGGCAGGCGATGATCTGCTGACGGACGATCTCGGGCGGCACGGCATGGACCGCGGTGACGCCCTTGGTATTCTGGGCGGTGATTGCGGTCACCGCCGTCATGGCATAGACGCCGAGCGCCGTCGCCGTCTTGATGTCGGCCTGGATGCCGGCCCCACCCGAGGAATCGGAGCCGGCGATAATGAGCAGCCGAGGCAGGCTCACGTCGCCGCATCCGCGATGGCATCGGCGATCTCGCCGACCACGCCGGCGACCATCTTCTCGTCGTCGCCTTCGGCCATAATGCGGATCACCGGCTCGGTGCCCGACTTGCGCACCAAGATGCGACCCTTGCCTTCCAGCTTGGCGCGGCAGCCTTCGATCGTCTTCTTGACCTTGTCGTGCTCCAGCGGCTGGTGGCCGTGCTTGAAGCGGACGTTCTTGAGCACTTGCGGCAACGGCTCGAACAAATGGCAGGCCGCCGAGGCGGGCTTGCCTTCCATGGCGATGGCGGCGAGCACCTGCAGGCCTGCCAGAAGCCCGTCGCCGGTAGTGCAGAAATCGTTGAGCACGATGTGCCCCGACTGCTCGCCGCCGACGTTGTAACCGCCTTTTTTCATCTCCTCGATGACATAGCGGTCGCCGACCGAGGCGCGCACCAGCTTGAGGTCGAGGCTGCCGAGATAGCGCTCGAGCCCGACGTTCGACATCACCGTGCCGACCACGCCGCCGCCGCGCAGGGCATCGGTCTTCTTCCAGCATGAGGCGATCAACGCCAGAACCTGGTCACCGTCGATGATGCGGCCATACTCGTCGGACAACACGACGCGGTCGGCATCGCCGTCGAGCGCCAGACCGAAGTCGGCCCGCACCTCGCGCACCTTGGCGCACATCTGTTCCGGCGCAGTGGACCCGCATTCGAGATTGATGTTGGTGCCGTTGGGCTCGACGCCGAGCGGAATGATCTCGGCACCCAGTTCCCACAGTACCGCTGGCGCCACCTTGTAGGCCGCACCATTGGCGCAATCGATCACCACCCTGAGGCCGTCGAGACGCAGATGGCGCGGGAAGGTGCCCTTCACCAGCTCGATATAGCGCGCCTGGGCATCGTCGATGCGCTTGGCCCGCCCGATCCGGGCCGGAGCCGCCAGACCGCTCTCGAGTCCATTGGTCATCAGGGCTTCGATCTGCTCCTCGCGGGCGTCGGACAGCTTGTTGCCGTCGGGCCCGAACAGCTTGATGCCGTTGTCGGTGTAGGGATTGTGCGAAGCCGAGATCATCACCCCGAGGTCGGCGCGAAGCGAGCGCGTCAGCATCGCCACGCCCGGCGTCGGCAAGGGACCGAACTGGAACACGTCCATGCCGACCGCGGTGAAGCCGGCGACCAGCGCGTTCTCGACCATATAGCCTGAGAGGCGGGTGTCCTTGCCGATCACCACGCGGCCGCGATGCTCGCCCCGCCGGAAAATGCGGCCGGCGGCCATGCCGACCTTCATTGCGATTTCCGCCGTCATCGGATGGGTGTTGGCCTGACCGCGAATACCGTCAGTGCCGAAAAACCTGCGCGTCATTGCCCCTCGCTACCTGGGAACAGCCGGATAATACCAATAAACGCGGCGTGTTAAGTTGACGTTCTGTTACCGCTTAATATGGCATCCCAGACCTTAAGACCACTGGCCAGTGCGGCCGGATCGTGGGTGCGGATATAATCTGCCCCCGCACGACTTGCAAAGAGTTCGGCGGCCAAAGTGGCGGGCCCCGCCTCCCCTGCGGGACGGCCTCCGCGCAAGAAAGATTTGCGCGATACCGAGATCAACACCGGTAAACCGAAGGCTTGTTTGAGATCGCCAACGCGCCGCAATACCTCGTAGGAGGCTTCGGCATAGCGGCCCAAAAACATCCCCATGCCGGGGTCGACAATCAGCCGGTCGGCGGTGACACCGGCCGCCGTCAGCGCATCAAGACGAATTTTGAAGAATTCCAATATGCGGTCGAAGATAGTTTCCGGCGGAACATCGTCGGCGGTGGCGCGCCCTTCCGCCTGCACCGCATGCATCACGATCAGCTTGGCTGGGCTGTCGGCCAGAAGCGGATAGAGCGCCGGATCGGCAAAGCCGTGGATGTCATTGAGATAGGCGACACCTTGCGCCAATGCCCAGCGCTGCACCGGCGCGGAAAAGGTGTCGATCGACACCGGCACGCTTTTCTCGGCCAGTGCCGCAACAACCGGCGCCAGACGGGCGATCTCGACCTCCGGCGGCACCGGTGCCGAGCGCGGATTGGAAGCCGCCGCGCCAATGTCGAGCCCATCAGCCCCACCCGCCATCAGGTCACGCGCATGCGCCAGCGCGGCATCACGCGCCAGGAATTGGCCGCCATCGGAAAACGAATCCGTGGTGATGTTGAGGATGCCGAGAAGGGTGGAAGTCATGAGCGGCTTTCCGCGAACGTCAATCGGAGCGACAGAGTAATGCGTCGCCAGCGCCGGGAAAACCAACGAAAAGGGCCCGGGAATCCCGGGCCCTTCTGGATTGGAGCGGCGATCAATGCCCCGGTTGCGGTTCCGGCGACAGACCGCGGGGTACTCCCGCTTGCGGCACGCTGGGTCCGGGGCCGCGCTGCGGCTCGGGCTCTTCGTACGGCGTGCGCACCGGCGGAATGCCCTTCAACAGCGCCGTGATCTCGTCGCCGGTCAGGGTCTCATATTCGAGCAGGCCCTTGGCGAGCGTGTTGAGGTCCTCACGCTTGTCGGTGAGGATCTGGCGCGCCCGGCTGTAGCAATCGTCGATGATGCGGCGGATTTCCGAATCGATCTTCTGCGCGGTCGCTTCCGAGATGTTCTGGGTCCGCGCCACCGAATGGCCGAGGAAGACCTCTTCCTGGTTCTCGGCAAATTCGATCGGCCCGAGTTCATCGGAGAAGCCGTAGCGCGTGACCATGTTGCGGGCCATGCGCGTGGCCATATGAATGTCGGAAATCGCGCCGGTGGTGACCATGTCGCGACCGAACACGATTTCTTCCGCAAGCCGCCCACCGAACGCCACCGCGATGTCGGCCAGCATCTTCTGACGCGTCACCGACAGCTGATCGTGCTCGGGTAGACGCATCACCATGCCGAGGGCACGGCCGCGCGGAATGATGGTCGCCTTGTGGATCGGATCGGAGCCGATGACGTTGAGCGCCACGATGGCATGGCCGGACTCATGATAGGCGGTGTTCTTCTTTTCCTCTTCGCGCATGACAAGGCTTCGGCGCTCGGCGCCCATCATCACCTTGTCCTTGGCGTCTTCAAGCTCGCTCATCGATACCACGCGCTTGCCGCGCCGGGCTGCCAGCAACGCCGCCTCGTTGACGAGGTTGGCGAGATCGGCGCCGGAGAAGCCCGGTGTGCCGCGAGCGATGATCTTGGGATCGACATCGGGGGCCAGCGGAACCTTGCGCATATGCACGCGCAGGATTTTCTCGCGGCCGGCGAGGTCGGGATTGGGCACCACGATTTCGCGGTCGAAACGGCCGGGACGCAGAAGCGCCGGATCGAGCACGTCGGGACGGTTGGTGGCGGCGATCAGGATGACGCCTTCATTGGCTTCGAAGCCGTCCATTTCGACGAGCAGCTGGTTGAGGGTCTGCTCGCGTTCGTCATTGCCGCCGCCGAGGCCGGCGCCGCGATGGCGGCCGACCGCGTCGATTTCATCGATGAAGACGATGCAGGGCGAATTCTTCTTGGCCTGCTCGAACATGTCGCGCACGCGGCTGGCGCCGACGCCCACGAACATCTCGACGAAGTCGGAACCCGAGATGGTGAAGAACGGCACCCCGGCTTCGCCGGCCACCGCCCGGGCCAACAACGTCTTACCCGTCCCCGGCGGGCCGTAGAGCAGCACACCCTTGGGAATCTTGGCGCCCAGCGCCTGATAGCGGCCCGGGTTCTGCAGGAAGTCCTTGATCTCGTACAGCTCCTCGACCGCCTCGTCGACGCCGGCAACGTCGGCGAAGGTGGTCTTGGGCATGTCCTTGTTCAGCTGCTTGGCCCGCGACTTGCCGAATCCGAAGCCCATCCGCGCGCCGCCCTGCATGCGGGAGAACATCACGAACAAGCCCACCAGCAGCAGCAGCGGCAGCACGTAGACGAGCAGCTCGCCCAGGATGCTGCCCTGGTTGACGACGGTGCTGATCTTCGCGTTTTTAGCTGTCAGCGAATTGAACAGGTCGACCGCGTACCCGCTCGGGTATTTGGTGATGACCTTGTCCGAATTGTCGGTGTCGTTGTTGCCCTTCTTCAGGGTCAACCGCAGCTGCTGCTCGCGATCGTCGATCTGCGCGCTCTTGACGTTGTCGCCGTTGATCT
>NZ_JBWZET010000196.1:0-9676 GCF_056722145.1 Rhizomicrobium sp.
CAGATTCCCATGGTCGTGCGCTGCGGAGGTACGGCATTAGGTCAGTTGACCGGCGACACACGCCCGACCCTTGCCGAGCGTCGAAACTCTCTGGCCCATGGCGATCCGTTCGACGGACTGCCAACGGGCGGTCTCCTCGAACTGGTCCGAGACCTCATCAATTTCGCTTACCGGCACTACCTCGCCGAGGCCGCCAACATCGGGTTCCATCCAACCACGGCAGGACGAGCCTAATGGCGGCAAGTGCATCGCTCATCGCCGCCGTCGACGCGGTTTGGCGACTTCCACGGCCGGGCCCGGACAACCTCCTGGCCTCACCGTCCTTCGTTGCGCTGAGCGAGCTGTGCCTTGCGGAATACGGCGGTGGCAAACCCGTGTTCGCGTTGAGCACCGCCCTCCGCTCACTGGGGCTGCCGTGTCATCTCCCCGCCAACAAGGCCGCGCTGAGCCTCGACCACGAAACCGCGGCGAACGCACTGGATGACGCTTACAGACGCAGGACCACGCTGCGCCGGCATCTATGCCCACTCGACCTCGCGGACGAGATGCCGGTGTTGAGGTTCGGCAATGCCCACGTCGCGGACTTCACCGCAGATGATCTGGCGGGGCTATTCAATGCCCCGCGGCTCGCCCGCAACTTTCACAATGAGTCGCTCGATCCCAAGCGCCTGGCGCAGTTCCGATGGTTGGTTGTGGAGGAAGAAATCGCGCTCGACCCGCGCCCTGAAGCACGCGCCGCCCCCTTCATGTACATGCCGTTCGATCGAGATTTCGGAGAGATTGATCCCCATCTCGGTCGCTTTCCGCCGGCGGTTGAACGAGCGCTGTTCTTTCTCCTGCTGGCGCCGTGGGAACGGTGGTCCACGATGCAGGAGGTCGACTGGCGAGGCTTTCGCCTGCCTTGGATTTACACGGCCGACGACGACCTCTTCATTCGCCCGTCTCCACCCCCGAGCGCGGATAGCCTCACCCTCGAGCCATGGATCGTCCAGGACCAATGGGGGGGCGACATCGAACTCGAACGTCCGACGGTCTTGCCACTGGATGACGACGCGGCGGCGGGTCTGGCGCTCTTCACCGACGATGCTTGGAAAGAGCTTGAGGGGGCACGGGCTATGGACCTATTCGAGACGCCTATCGCGCATTTTCTCGTCCGGGCCTTCCTCGCCGATGGCATGGACGAGGTGATGGCGCACATGACGGCCATCGAAGCGGCCGTCGGCCTTGAGATGGACCACAAGAAATGGCTTCGGCCCAAGCCTGACCCGCACAAGGCGGTTTCGTCAGCCACGGATCGCGTTTCGGCACGCCTCGCGGCTGTCTTGAACGACGCCGCAAGCGTGCAGGCCTATAAGGATCTCTTCGACCTGCGCAGCACCTTCGTCCACGGCCGCGCCGGGCTCCAGAAGGTGTCGACCAAGCAGCGCGTCATGGCGCGCAGCCTGGCGCGCGGCGTATCCCGCGGCCTGGTCGACCTGGCGCTCAAGGGGCCGCGACCGCGCGCAGACGTGCTGAGCGACCTCCTTACGCGTGGCGCACCCTACTTGTAGGCCCTCAGGGCAGGATGGTGTGATCGCGAATGCCGGCCGAAACAGAATCTCTCCTGATCAAGCCCATCAGCGTGCGGCAGTTCGAGCTGTACGCCCTGTCGCTCGACCGTGGCCCGAACTTCGACCCCGCCAGCATTTTCGCCGCATATCAAATCGGCCGCGGCGGCGCCTGTGGCGCGATTCTCCTCGACCAGGAGGGCGGGACCTTCAGCACGATCGCGATGCGACGCCGGGTCGATCATTGTTGGATCTGCGTCGCAAAAGGCGGCCTGTTCCAAGTGCCCGAACAGGCCCTCGACGCGCTCAGCGTCGACATGCGCGGCGGTGATCCGCCTGAACCGCTCGCACCTGGCGTCCGCCGACGGCCCTTGTTGATCGAGGTCGGGCCGCGTGGAAGCTCCCCGGAGTTTGACTTGCTCATCAAGTCCATAAGTCATCTGCCGGCGCTGATGGCGGTGGGAGAATGCTATCTCGCCCTGCCGCGGCCAGATCGAAATTTCATCCCCGACTTGCAAACCAACAACTTCGCGTCGCGGCTCTTCGAGCTTTACCTGTTTGCCTGCTTTCGCGAGCAAGGCCTGCAGGTCCGCCAAGATCACGTTTCGCCCGATTTTCAAATCGAGAAGGACGGCGTCACCTGTTGGGTGGAGGCGGTGACCGCGAACTCCGAAACCCCGCGCGCTGGCGGCATCGGAGATTGGGTTCATGCGCCCACGGATCGAATGGAGCGGCTAACCGGCGCCCCGGCTGAACGATTTGCCAAGACGCTGCGAGGAAAGTTGCAGCGGGAATATCACGGCCTGTCGCACGTGCAGGGGCATCCGTTCGCCATCGCGATCGCCGATTTCCACAGCTCGGGCTCCATGGTGTGGAGCCGTGAGGCGCTGCCAACCTATCTCTACGGCGTTCGCGCCGATGTCGAAGACGACGGCACGAAACGACGCGCTGTCGGGACGGCGATATCCAATCTCACGGGCAAGAACGCGATCCCGGCCGGACTGTTTCGAGACCCGGACTTCGCGCATTTGTCCGCCGTTCTCTTCAGCAACGCCGGCACCTTGGCGAAATTCAATCGCATGGGCTTTTTGGCCGGATGGCGCCCGCCCGGCCTGTCGATGATCCGTCGGGGCATCTTGTTCGATCGGACGCCGGGCGCGTTGGAACCGATCGACTTCGAGCTGGAAGTGGGAAGCCAGGAGTATGACGCACTATGGCCATGGGGCGAAGCCTGGTGTCAGGAACTCGAGGTCTTTCACAACCCGCTCGCCTCCCATCCTATTCCATTCGATTTGATCCCCGGCGCGACGCATTGGTTCGAGCGCGGCGGCGAAGTGGAATGCAGCACGATTTGGGCGAATTCGGTGATTTCATCGATCACCCAGCTTCGAGCGCCGAAAGGCTATTACCCCGCAGCTGAAGGATAGGCGCGCCCTAAGCTTGTTCGCCCTTTCGCGTGATGAACTTAAATTCTGTTTGCCCGGCTTTGGCCGCCAAATCGAACCATTTCTCACGGTAGTCCGGCAGCTCTGCTCGACTTACGGCAATGGCGGAGAGCGCCGAACAATAGGCGATCCCGGCATGCACTGTTTCGCCGAGATAATTGAGAAAGCGCGTTAGATCGGGTGGGTAAGCAAGGTCTGTGTCGCTCTCGAAAACCTTGTGGCGCTCACCGTCGACGAAGGTGTTGATCGCCGTTTCAAGAATGGCGTAGCTCAGAAACGCGTCCGCGCCCGCGTCGGGCGCAGCGAGCACCGCGTTCAGTTCAGGGCGCCATTCGATCGCTTTCCGGCAGAGCGCCGGATTGACGTGGCCGACCGCGATGTTTCGCATGTACTTCGCGAATTCGAACCCGCGCCTGTGTGTCGAGATGATCTCGTTGAGCTCCGGGTGATCCTTGTAGAGGCCCCGGCTTATCCCTTCCAGGTCGGCGACATTCGCGCACGAAACAAGCAATTGCTTCAAAAGGACCAAGCGGATGGCGTGATCGTCCGGCCCGGCTTCCAGCGCCTTATCCGCAACAACGAGATCGCCATGTGCGAGCCGCGCCGAAATCGCAATCTGGATGAAGTCCAAATCCATACGTCTGCTCGCTCTCTTGATCGGCGACTACACTATTCGTCATCGTCGCGGCTGGGCCGCCTTGTTGCGGGCCCAGCCAACATCGGGCTGGATCGACCGACGCCCAATTGGAACCGCCGCGCCGCATCGACAAGGTCGAGGGCGCTCTTGCGTCCAAAGGCAATTTCCACACGCCGCTTTTTCAGGTCGAAGGTGAAGCTCGCGCCGTCCCGACTGTAGGTCACGCGCTGATCACGATCATCGTCGTCCACGTCGCCACCAGACGATTCACTGATATCCTCCAGCCGATCGACCAGCGCATCGAAGGAGTCCTCCATGCTGTCGAACTCCACCACCAGCCGCTGGAACTCGTCCGAGAAAAGTTCATCGAGAGCCTCGCGATGCGCCGCCCAACCTTGCCGAAGCTCGAGCCGTCGCGTGATGTAATACTCACTCGGGTCCTCCGGATTCTGACCCGTCACGACGATATAGCGGAAAGCAGGCGCATCGAGCGTGTCGGCCTCTTTCCTGAGATCCTTTCGCTTGAGGCCGAGAACATCGCGCGCATTTTGGTAGAGGGTTTGCAGCTCCTCCGCGACCGTGTCGGCAAGCAGTCGATTGCACCAGCCGTCAGCCGACTCCGATAGCCGATCGGGCACCTTGTGATATCCGCGGCTGAAGCCGTTGAGGCTCCGGATTGCCCCTGTCTCGGTTCCCTCCAGATACTCGGTGTTGTTCTTCAGCCGAATGCCGGCAAGCGCCGCGTCCGCAGGTATAGCGGGCGGCTGGGGCACATAGTGGATCCGAAAGCTGTTGGATGCGGACAAGATGGCCTGGGGCGTCTGTGTCGCCCGCATCGACATCTCTCGGGTGATGTAGCGCGGCACTTCCTGGCGCAGATAGTTCTGCAAGCTTTCGCCGGTAAGCCAACGATCGCGTGCGAGCGCGTCAGGTGCGCGACCCTCAAGCGCTTCCAGCAGAAAGTGCGTCCAGATGCCGTGACCCAGTGCGTTTGACGGGTAGGACTTTTCCCCCGGCGAGCACGACAGGAAGGCGCCGAGATACCAGCCGCTATCGAGAAATTCTTCGACCTCGTCGGGGTCAAGGTTCCCGATCACGTCCCGCGACTGCACGACGTCGCGGAAGGGCTCGGCGCATGCGTCGATGAAGATCAGCGCCTGCTCGCACGCGCTCTGGGACAAGGGCTCCAGCAGCGCACCGCGCATCGAGAGCGTTGTATCGGCTATGTTGAGGCGATTGGTATCGTAGGTGCTGAGGCGGTTCCCACCCGCGCCATGGAATCCGTGTCCTGCGTAGTAAAAGACGAAGAGGTCGTCGGCCGAGAGGTTGCGGATCGTGTAGCCCAGATGGTCCTTAACGGCGGCCAGGCTGGCATCGGCGTCGGTCATCAGCTCAAGCTCGACATCGTCCGCCGGCAGACCCTTGAAGATCTCCTGCACCGCCTCGTTCACCGCGTCGGCATCGGCGCGCGCATACGCCACCGACGGCAGCGCGTCGCCGCTCTTCGGCTTGCGATAATTCTCAAGCCCAACGATCACAGCCACGACCCGCGTGAAGCGCGCCGCTGTAGTATCCCCGTCAACTGGCCGGGTCCGCGCCGGCACGGGTTTGCGCGCCATCACGCGTCCTCCTCAAGATATTCGCGTTCCAGCCGCCTGGCCGCGGAGCGGATCGCGTCCAGGTCGTGACCTTCACGCTGCAGAACCAGCAGCAAGAACAGCAAGCGCCGCGATGTCGGCGTCATGGCGCGTTTCCGCTCCTCGCTGGCACCGGATGCGCCCCAAGATCGAATGGTCGCCACGGAAGCGCCCATGAGACGGGCGAGACGTGTGCTCCGACCGCTTCGTTCGCCACCGTTCAGTTCCTCCGCGATCGCTCGGACCGCAGCTGCTTGTTCCATGACCGATCCTATGACAGCGTCACGGTCACAGAGTTCGAGTGGCACTGTATATTTTTCAAGACCAGCCGCGTCGAAGTCGGCTCATTTTTTTGCTTGCGCCGACTGCTGCGGGTGATCCCCGCATCGTCCTTTAGAGTGAGAGGACGGCCTGGCTTCGCCGTGACGGGTTGACGGCTGGAGGAGAGGCCTCCGGCGCCCGTCATGGAGACTAGCCATGACTCATGTGGAGAATTTGGATGCCGCTCGCGGCCGCGCTAGCGGCTACAAGGTGGATGTAAGCCGGGGCGAGCGCATTGGCCGCGTATCGTCGGAGTGGTTTTCGCGGCCAGCGGACGAGCGCTACCTCTCCCTTTCGGACCTCTACACCGCCGTGCATGGACGGGCCGAGCGGAGCCGCACCCGAACCGTCCAGAGCGCGGCGATCCGGGTGGAGGCGAGCCGCGACGACGCCGAGCGCCTGGCGCTGATATTGCCCGGCTCGGATGCGCCAATCGCGCCGACCCATTGGAGCTTCGGTCAGCTCGCCGGCCTGGTGGGCGCGCCAGCAGCCTATCTGCGCCAGCTTCCCGCGCCGCTCGCCGGCATCAACCTGCAATACGGCCTGACCTCGCATCGGGCCGAGCAGGTGAAGACGCTTGAGATCGAAGATGGTCGCGTCGAGCTGCGCGCCGTCACGGGGCCCGACTATGGGCGCATCTTCGACCATGAGCTGGTGGCGGCCGTGCAGCGCATTGCCGGCAACGGCACGGGCGACACGCGCTGGAAGGTCCCGGGTGTGCTCGACTGGACAACGGGCATCTACAACCCGCGCGTCGACATCACCCAGGACACGACGACGCTCTATGCCTCTGATCGGGACGTCTTCCTCTTCCTGGTCGACGACCTCAATCCGATTGAGGCCGGGCGGTTGCCCGACGGCTCGCCCGATCTCTACTTCCGCGGCTTCTATTGCTGGAATTCAGAGGTGGGCGCGAAGACGCTTGGCATGGCGAGCTTCTATCTCCGCGCCGTCTGCCAGAACCGCAATCTCTGGGGCGTCGAGGATTTCGAGGAGATCACCATCCGCCACTCGAAATATGCCGCCTCACGCTTTGCGCATGAAGCGGCGCCGGCGCTGACCCGCTTCGCCAATTCTTCGCCGATGCCCTTCGTCAATGGCATCCGGGCCGCGCGCGAAAAGATCGTCGCCCGCACCGACGACGACCGCAGCGATTTCCTGCGCAAGCGCGGCTTCTCCAAGACCGAGA
This sequence comes from Rhizomicrobium sp., assembly GCF_056722145.1. Classification (NCBI taxonomy): domain Bacteria; kingdom Pseudomonadati; phylum Pseudomonadota; class Alphaproteobacteria; order Micropepsales; family Micropepsaceae; genus Rhizomicrobium; species Rhizomicrobium sp. The sequence goes on from NZ_JBWZET010000196.1 coordinate 6,777, forward strand.
CGGCGAAGATCATCGAGACGGTGATGGCCGAGGAAGGCCGCAAGCCCGAGAGCGTCTTTGATTTCGTCCAGGGCATCACTGCCGTCGCACGAGACAAGACCCATCAGGACGCCCGGCTCGACCTGGAGGCGCGCGCGAAGAAGCTACTCGACCGAGCGGCCTGACTTCCGGAAAGCCGGAGATGCGGAAAAGCGTGTCTCCGGCTTCGTGCCTTTCCGTCTTTCCTGATCGTCGGTTTCGCGGCGCTGCCCTTCAGAGGAAGAGGGCGGCGCTGCGCTTCGTGACGGGTTGGAGGCCCAGAGAGAGTCTCTCGGCCGCCCGTCGCGGAGTATAATCCCATGGCGACCGCCGTTCAGAAGATCACCCTCTCGCCCTCGCGCGACATTCCCTTCAACAAGCTGGTGCTCAGCCAGTCAAACGTTCGACGCGTGAAGGCCGGCATCTCGGTCGAAGAACTGGCCGAAGATATCGCTCGGCGCGGCCTCCTGCAGGGCCTCAGCGTTCGATCGGTCGTCGACCAGGCCGGAATCGAGACCGGCATGTTCGAGATCCCGGCCGGCGGCCGGCGTTACCGGGCGCTGGAGCTGCTGGTGAAGCAGAAGCGCCTCGCCAAGACCGCGCCCGTCCCGTGCGTCGTCCGCGACGGTGGCATTGCCGAGGAGGATTCGCTCGCGGAGAACGTCCAGCGCGCCCCGCTGCATCCGCTCGACCAGTTCCGGGCCTTCCTGGCACTGCGCGAGAAGGGTCAGTCCGAGGAGGAGATCGCCGCCGCCTTCTTCTTCTCGGTCAACGTGGTGAAGCAACGCCTGAAGCTGGCGTCGGTCTCGCCAGCGCTGCTCAATGTCTATGCCGAGGACGGCATGACGCTCGACCAGCTCATGGCCTTCACCGTCTCTGGAGACCATGAGCGCCAGGAGCAGGTGTTCGAGCGGCTGAAGGTCTCCCACGACAAGCAGCCCTACGTTATCCGGCGTATGCTGACCGAGGGTGCCGTCCGCGCCTCGGACAAGCGGGCGCAGTTCATCGGCGTGGACGCATACGTCGCGGCCGGCGGCACCGTGCTGCGCGACCTGTTCCAGGGCGACGATGGCGGCTGGCTGCAGGATGTCCCACTCGTCAACCAGATGGTGGCCGACAAGCTGAAGGCGGAATCGGATGCGGTCTCCGCCGAAGGCTGGAAGTGGATCGAAGTCGCGCCCGATTTCGCCTACGGCCATGCCTTTGGTCTGCGGCAGCTTCGTGGCGAAACCATCGCGCTGACGGCCGAGGAAGAGGCGACCCGGGACGCGCTCCAGGCCGAGTTCGACCGGCTGTCCGAGGAATACCAGGACGCCGGCGAACTGCCGGACGAGGTGGACGAGCGCCTGTCGGAGCTGGAAACGGCGCTGGAGGGCTTCGAGAGCCGGGCCGTGGTGTTCGACACCGCCGAGGTCGCCCGTGCCGGCGCCTTCGTCAGCATCGGCGCCGAGGGCCAGCTTCGCGTCGAGCGGGGTTATATCCGGTCCGAGGACGAGCTGGCGACCGAGCCCGAGCCCGAGCCCGAGTCCGACCTATCCGCGGATGGCGAGGACGAACAAGCCGTCGCCGCCAGCTCCATAGGCGCCGAGGCCATCGTGATGACCGAGGCCGTAGCCGAACCGGAGGAGGACGAGGGTCTGTCGCCTATCTCCGACCGGCTGATGACCGAGCTGACCTCGCATCGCACACTGGCCCTTCGGCACGCGCTCGGCGAACGGCCGGACGTCGCCTTCCTCGCCGCCCTACAAGTCCTCACGCTGAAGACGTTCTACCACTACGGCTCGGATAGCTGCCTCGAACTCGATTTGAAGAGCGTCAGCTTCGGCACGCAGGCGCCGGGGCTGAACGACAGCGCATCGGCCGAGGCTATCCGGGCTCGGCACGAGAGCTGGGCGAAGGCGCTTCCCAAGGAGTCGGCCGACCTCTGGGACGCGCTGCAGGAGTGGGACGGCGATAGCCAGGCCGGCCTGTTCGCCCACATCGTCAGCCTCTCGGTGAACGCCGTGTACGAACCCTGGAACCGGCGCCCACGGGCGTTCGCCCATGCCGATCGCCTCGCGCGGGCGGTCGACCTGGACATGGCGGCCGCCGGGTGGAAGCCGACAGTGGATAACTTCCTCGGCCGAGTGACGAAGGCCCGCATCCTGCAGGCGGTGGCTCAGGCGAAAGACCAGCGCGCCGCCGATCGGATCGAGCACCTGAAGAAGGGCGACATGGCTGCCGAGGCGGAAACGCTGCTGGCCGACACCGGCTGGCTGCCCGAACCGCTTCGCACGCCGGTCCGCGCGACTGGAGACGAGCTGGTGCCAGAATCTGCGATCGACGAAACTCCAGAGCAGTCCAGCGAAAAATTACTGGAAGACGAAGACGAGCCGGTCGCTCAGAATGACGATACCGGCGAGCCGATGATCGCGGCCGAATAGCTGTCGAGCGCAACGAGGCCCGCCGGAGACGGCGGGCCTTTTCTTTTCGAGGACTATCATGGCCGATACTGTGCGTGATCTCGCGCAACGCCTTGGGCAGCAAGCCGAGGCCGTGTGCCGCCATTACCTCTCCTCCGGCCGGCGGGAGGGCGGCTATTGGCTTGTGGGCGACGTCCGGAACGCGCCTGGCCGCTCGATGTTCGTGCGTCTCAGAGAGTCGGTGAAAGGGCCGGCCGGCAAATGGACGGACGCCGCCACCGGCGAACATGGCGACCTGCTCGATGTGATCCGCGAGAGCTGCGGCCTGGTCGACTTCAAGGACGTCGCCGATGAGGCGCATTCGTTCCTCAGTCTGCCACGTCCCGAACCGGAGCCGGACCGTCCGCGAGCGCGCACGCCGAACGCTCCAACCGGATCACCGGAAGCAGCGCGGCGCCTGTTCGCCATGTCGCAGCCGAT
>NZ_JBWZET010000197.1:0-7058 GCF_056722145.1 Rhizomicrobium sp.
CGGCAAGCCGCTCGATCACGGTCTTGTCGAGTTCGGTCGCTTCGCCTTCGGTGACGAATTCGATTGCCTTGCCGGTATCGCGCGCCAGATCGTGGATCAGGCGGCGGAAGCGCCCGAACAACTGGCTGATCGGCACCATGCGCACGAACATCATGGAGTCGCGAAGCTCGGACGACAGCCGTTCGATCTCTTCGGCGACCGAGCGCAGATTGGCATCGCTGGTTGCCAGCGAAACCTGCTTCAGCCGCGACTGGGCGATCATCAGCTCGCCGACCTGATCGAGAAATTCGTCGAGCCGCGTCGCCGGTACGCGCACGGTCTCGCTGGCCAGCGGCAGGCGGGCTTCGAATTTTTCGGGCGGCGGTTCCGGCGGGGGCGCGTTGCCGCTGTCAACCGGGATCGCCGCGTGCGACGGTTCCTCTTCGATTGCCAACGTCATGTCGTCGAGGACAAAGATAAAGACGTCCTCGATCGCCGAGCGGGGCTGATCGGTCTTCAACACGACCTGCCAACCGAGATGACATTCGGTCGGTGCCAGCGCCGGAAGCTCGGGAATGGAATCAGTCAGCGCGACGACTTCGGCCTCGCCCAGGCTGCGCAATTCGTCGAGCAGCGACAGCGGCCGGGTTCCGTTGACCAGGCAATCCGCCGGCAGCGAGAAACGAATGCGCCAGGTCTTCGAAGGGCACGGGGTTGGGGGGGCGGCCTCGCTTTCCTCCTCCGTAGCCTGGCGCAAACTGGTGAGAAGCGTTTCGCCGTCGCCGGCCTCGGCATCGGGACGAGCGGCGAGTGCGCGCATGTGATCGAGCGCCGCCAGCACGGCCCCGATCAGCTTCGGGGTCGCAACCGCCTCGCCTTTGCGCACGCGATCGAACGCCGTTTCGCAATGATGGGTGAAGGCCGCGAGCGCCGAATAGCCGAACATCGCGCCGGACCCCTTCAGCGTATGCAGGGCGCGAAACACGCGGGCGACAAGCTCTTTGTCTCCGGGATTGCTTTCGAGGTCGAGCAAGCCCAGCTCGATCTGCTCCAGCAGCTCCTGGGATTCGACGCGAAACACTTCCGACGGATCGGTGTTGCTCATCGCGCCAGCACCTTGGTGACGATTTTCGCGAGTTGATCGGAGGCAAACGGCTTGGTGATCCATCCGGTCGCGCCCGCCGCCTTGGCCTGGCTTTTCATGCTGGCCGAGCTTTCGGTGGTGAGAAACAGGATCGGCACGCCAGCGTACGACGGCTTGCGACGCAGTTCGCGGATCATCGTCAGGCCGTCCATCTGCGGCATGTTGAGGTCGGTGATGATGAGGTCGAAGGCGGCGCCGCTTGCTTTCGCGAGTCCATCGGCGCCATGCACCGCTTCGGAAACCGAATGCCCGATGCTGCCGAGCGCGATCTTGACGGCCTGACGGATCGACGCGGAGTCGTCAACTGCGAGAATAGCGGCCATCAGTGTGCCCTCGTCTCATGAAGCCAGAATTCGCGGTCTTGCGCGGTCGAGAGGAAGCCGCCGCGCACCAGGATCTCGTGCAAATCGCCGTTCGCAGGCTGCGCCAGCGCGACGGTCACGCCGGTGGCGGTCGCGAAGCGGCGCGCGGATTCGATCAGCTGCACCAGCGTCAGGTCGGGGTCGGTGGATAGCGCCAGATCGATGCGGATGGATTTGTGTCGCTGCAGCGCCTGCAGCAGCGTGCCGTGGCATTCGCCGATCGCGCGGATGTCGGTCGGTCCCGCAAGTGCAACAATCGCTGGTCGAATCTGCTTCGGCATTTTCGCCCCCCAAAACATCGAACGGCCATGCGGCACGTCTCGAGCCTGGGTAGCGTAAACGCGAGCCTTCAATCGGTAACTAATCGGGCTATAACAGGGCGATATCGCGTTCCGCGCGCTCGCACACAAGATGCGGTCAAATCGTCACAGCACATTGCGTGTATTTTCTCCGGCAACAAATACAACGTGCAGTTCTATTCCTTCTCGCCATCGTGCGAGCACCCACCACCAACGACAGCGTGTCCTTCATGCGAAAATCCGCGCTGCCGTTGCGAAATGTACAACTGTTGTGACGTTGGGATTGCTCCGCGTCCCGTCATGCGTGGGAGAGTTACAGTGCTGTTCCTTCTGGAGGGGCCATATAATTTTGGTTAACGTCGTTCATCAACGCAGCACGAATATGTTGTGTTTCGCGTTGGCCGGGTGCCGCACACACTATTGTGGTTGCGGCAAACAAGTTGTCGCATCAGCGTGGTTGTATTTTGTAGGCGTTATCCAAATGGCCGTCGAATCCAAATCCAGGGACCACAACGCGTCGAAAAAACCCGGGGAGATGGATCAGTACATCGGCAGCCGATTGCGGTTGTGGCGCCGAACCATGGATGTCGACGCTTATGTTCTCGCCTCCCGGATCGGCATCACCTACCAGCAATTGCAGAAGTACGAGAAGGGCCTCAACCGCATCAGCGCCACGCGCCTGTACGCGATTTCGCGCGAGCTGAACGTCCCGATCGACTATTTCTATCATGAGGCGGCATCCCATCGAGCTATGCCCACCGCCTCGCCCGACGGCGAATTCGAAGCCGACCAGCGGCTCATGCTGCTGGCGAACGGCAGTGGCGCCAACCTGCTCAAGTGCTTCGTCGCCATCAAGGATGCCGACGTCCGCAAGGCCGTGCTCAATCTGCTCCGCTCGATCACGACCGACCAGCCCGAAGCGTCGCACGCGATTGCCGCCCTCGAAAGCTGACGGGCAGCGGCCAGGCAGGCGAGCGGGAGCCTTCCCGCCTGGCCCCGTCCGTTTTACGGGACGGAATGCACCGCGCTCCACGCAGTCGCCGGCAAATTCACGCTCGCGGTTTGCGCAGACGCATCGGAAGACTGACCGAGAACGATGTTGTAGGAACCTTCCTTGATCTGCCAGCCGTTGGCCGAGGTCTGATACGTCGCCAACAGCCGCGGATCGACGCTCAAGCTCACGGCGCGCTTTTCGCCGGGCTTCAGCGCCACTTTCGAGAACGCCACAAGCCGCTTGGGCGCTTCCCACCCCATCGCACGATAATCGGCGGGCGCAACATAGACCTGCGGCACCGCCTTGCCGGCAAGCTTGCCGGTGTTCTTCACCACGAAGCTGATCTTGAGCGCATTGCCGTCGCGCACCGCCTTGAGGTCGGACAGCGCGAAGCTGGTGTAGCTGAGGCCGTAGCCGAATGCGAACAGCGGCTTGAAGCCCTTCACGTCGTACCATTTGTAGCCGATCGCAGCGCCCTCGTCGTAAGTGATGCCGGCGGCGTACTTCGCATCGGCCGACATGCTATCGGGAAGGTCGAGACCCGGAATGACCGGATGCGCAAGCTGCTCGTTGCCGGCCGGGAACGAGATCGGCAAATGGCCCGACGGATTGACCTTGCCGGTCAACACGCGCGCAATTGCCTTGCCGCCCGATGCGCCGGGATAGAAGGCGCCGAGCACGGCCTTCACATCGCCGAGCCACGGCATCAGGAACGCCGCGCCGGTTTCCGACACCACGATGGTGTTGGGATTGGCCTTGGCGACCGCGGCGACGAGCTGGTTCTGGTTGCCGTCGAGTTCCAGCACGCCATCGATCGCTTCGCTGTTGAACTTGGTCACGAACACGATGGCGACGTCGGCCTTCTTGGCGGAAGCCACGGCGCGGGCGATGTCCTTGCCCTCGTCGAAGCTGATCGCGGTGTGCGGCAGCTCCTTCTTCAATGCCGCCAGCGGTGCCGACGGGCTGTAATTGACCGGTCCGGGCCAGGTCACCGGCTCTTCGCCCAGCACCGCATTGCCGCCATGCGGCATCACATTGGCCGAACCGCCGCCCGACAGCACGCCCTTGTCGGCATGGCCGCCGATCACGGCAATCGATTTCGCATGCTTCAGCGGCAACAGATTGCCGTCGTTCTTGAGCAGCACCAGCGATTGCTCGGCGGCGTTCTGGGCGACCTGCGCGTCGCGAACGAAATCGATCGGGCCCTGCTCCGGGTCGCCTTCGAACGTGCCGGTCTGATAGAGCCCGGTGAGGATGCGCTTGACCATGTCGTCGAGCCGCGCCATCGGAATCTGGCCACTGGCCAACGCCGGCTTGAACGCCTTCGGCGAGAAATAATCATCGGTCATCTTCATGCCGCAGCACGGATAGCCGGTGAACTGATCAAGACCATTATTGGCGGCATCAACGGTCGAATGCACCGCGCCCCAATCGGCCATGACGTAGCCCTTATAGGACCAATCGTGCTTCAGAACCCGGTTGAGCAGGTAGTCGTTCTCGCAGCCCCAGAAGCCGTTGATGAGATTATAGGAGCACATCACCGAACCGGGTTTGCCCTGCTCGATCGCGAGTTCAAACGCCAAGAGCTCGGACTGATGCATCGCCTCCGTGGAAATCGTGGCATTGACCGTCTTGCGGTGGGTTTCCTGGCTGTTGACTGCGAAGTGCTTGATGGTCGACAGAATATGCATCGACTGGATGCCGCGGATCGCGGCGCCGCCCATCTCGCCGGCCAGCAGCGGATCCTCGCCGACATATTCGAAATTGCGCCCGTTACGCGGTTCGCGCGCGAGATTGACGCCGCCAGCCAGCAGGATGTTGAAGCCGGACTGCCGCGCCTCGCCGGCGACCATGCGTCCGCCCAGTTCGAGCACCGACGGATCGAAGCTGGCGGCCTGCAGCAGCATCGACGGCATCGCGGTGCGGCCCTGGTCGGTATGCACGCCGATGGAGGCATCGGTGAACCACTGGCCGGGAATCTTAAGGCGCGCAATGCCGGGCAGATAGCCGGCCGACGCCGGAATCATCCGCCGGCGGACTTCCGCCTTCAGCGCCGGCGGCACGACATCGTCGGGCGCCTTGTCGAGCGTGTCGGGCTCGCTGTAGCTGAAGATCATGGTGAGCTTTTCGTCGAGCGTCATGGCAGTGACCGCCGCAGCGGCGCGTTCGCCCGCGGGTTTGCTCGCATCCAGCCACGGCATCGGATCGGCACTGGCAGCCATCAACGTGCCGGCCGCGGCGGCCAGCATCCAGCTTTTCAACATCGAGTGTTTCCCTTCCCTTAAATCCGGCCGCTGCGGGCCGTGTTCAACTCAACTGAGCCGCACGTCCAGCCGGCGCACGACACCATTGCGTGCAAAGATGGCGCGACTGGTGTCGGCGTCAAGCCTGAGGCCGGCATGGACGCGGGCAAAACCATCCGCCGCCGCGATTTCGATCTCGCCATCGCCGTCCTCGTGCACCACGACCGGCACCTGGCAGATGGTAAAGGCGAGGCTGCCGGGCTCCAACGCCAGCGACTGCCGGACGCCATCAACGTCGATATAATCGAAGCGGTCGGAGTGCTTGAGGAATTCATCGCGCTTGATCATGGTGGCGGAAAACGCGAGGCAGCCGCCATCGACGCTGGCCCCCATCTCGCCGAACCGCGAGATGACGTCTTCCTTCACCTGCCCCGTCATGCCGGGCTGCTGCACGCCGGCAAACCCCGGCGTGTGCGAATAGGGATCGAGCGGCACGGCGCCGTAAACGGCCGGCGACTTATGGGTGCCGAGGCCGTCGCGGATGTCGAGATAGCGCAGCCGCAGGCGTTCGAGCGAGGTCTTGTCGCGCGTCCGCCACATCATCTCCTGCACCGATACCAGCAGCTTCGACACCATGTGCCAGTAAATGCAGCCGAGCCCCTCGTATTTGTAGAACGAGCCGGAACGGCCGGTGAAGGATTTGTGGTGGAACACCTCTTCGTAGAGGGCGAGGACGCGGGCGTGTTCATCCGACGCCAATTCCAGCGGCTCCAGCGCCTGCTCCAAAACCGATGCATTGGAGAAAGCGGCATTGAAATGGACGACGCCGTTGATGTCGCGGACGACGATGCGGCGGTCGTTGCCCGCAATCATTGCGGTCAGCGTCGGACAGGCCGCCAGACCTTCGGCCGGAATGTTGTTCTTCTCGAAGAAGCCCGGCAGCGTCTTGTCGGGATAGAGCGTGTAGCTGTTCTGGTCGGCGCGATAAAGCTTGCTCGCCCTCAGCGCATCGAGCAGGTCGGCGGCCTCGTTCGGCTTGAGCGCGCCGGAGCTTAGCACCGCAACCTGCCCCTCCAGCATTTCCTGCAACCGCCGCACTGCAATGCCTTCGGCGCCGAACTCGAGCAGATTGTAGGCGTGATAAAGACCGTCGACACGCCGGTTGGCGCGGATCGCATGATCGATATAGGACACCGCGACATCGCACAGCTCGACCAGCGCCGATACCGTCACCGGCGCGGCGCCGCTGAGACCATGCGCATAAACCTCCGCGCGATAGTCGCTGCCGGCCTTCCCCAGCGCATCGAGCATCGCCTTGCGGTCCGCATCCGACAACGTGCCCGCCAGCAGCGGCGCATGATCCTTGAGGATCGCGCACACCCGCGCAAACGCATCAGCGACGGCGGTCGAAACGGCGACGTCTTCACGGCCGGCGGCGAACAGATCGCGCGCGAAGGCGAGAAAGCGGCGCAGATAGCATAGGGTCACCATCGACACGCCGCTGCCGACCAGCGCGTTGTTGGCGTCGTTCCATTCCGGTCGCTGGGTATTCATCCACAAACCGGCGTCGGGCACGAAATTGAACAGCCGCGCCAGGATGACGACGATCAGTTTTTCGGCGAGATTGACCTGATATGGCGAACCGTCTTCGCCCGGCAGCGCCTTGCCATCCGATCCCATCGCCGCCGCCCGCGCGCGGATGACGCGATCCAGCGGCTTGTCGAAATCGATCGTCGCGTGCGGGTCCTTGAGGATTTCCTCATAGGATTTGATGCGATACGGCACGTCGGCATAGGTGAAGACGCGCCGCGCCAACAGGTCGGGCAAGGCTCGCGGCGCGAACTTGTCCGTGACCTCGAGCAGCTTGAGCAGATAGGCGACCTGATGATCGCCCCAATAGCCGATATACGACCACGTATCGTGCGGATCGAGCACCTCCCAATCGAACCCGTCGCGGGTGATGCGATAGGGATTGTAGCCGTCGGCGGTGGAGGCATCGAGGAACTTGAAGATCATGCTCTCGGCGAAACCGGGGAA
>NZ_JBWZET010000198.1:0-2385 GCF_056722145.1 Rhizomicrobium sp.
GTCGATCAGCCCGCGCACCGTGGAGATCCACCGGTCGAACATGATGACCAAGATGGGCGCGGCCCACGTCTCCGACGCCATCCGCGCCGCCTTCGACGCGGCGCTGGTCTAGCAGTCCACCGAAGAACGCGCTTCGCCTCCGCGGCGCACTAGCCATTCGAAATCGCCTCAATCCTCGCGGCGGGGGGTGCGTTGCCACTCTGCTTCGGCGCGGCGCGCATAGCTGGCATAAATCGGCAGCTTCCAGACGATGTAGAGCGGAACATGGAGCAAGGCCGTTCCGGACAGGTAGGCGCGGCCGCCGGCGACCCAGGCTGCGAACGTCAGCAGCAATGCCAGCATGGTCATGCTGCCCAGCGCGAACCAGGGCCAGGGCACCGCACCGGCCCAAAGCAGGAGTGTCTCCAGCGCCAAGGACGCGGCCGCGAGGACAAGCAGCAAGGCAAACGGCGGAACGCACAAGTGCAGTCCAAGCAAAGTTTCCTCGACGGAGCGCCCCCGGATGCCGCCGAGCAAGGTGGGAAAGGCGGAATTTCTGAGCGAGGTCAGGAAGCCATGCTCCCACCTTCGCCTTTGCACGAGGGCATCGTCCAGGGCAGCCGGCTTGCTGCTAACAAGAGCACTCTCGACGAGAATCGGCGCCGATCCGCGGCGGGTCAGCGAGATGCCCAGGTCCAGATCTTCCACGATCGAACCGGTGCTGAGCGCCGCCTGCGAGAATATCGACCATGGAAATGCCATGCCGGTGCCGGTCAGCAGCGCGCCGCCGCCCATTCTTTGCATGCCCCTCGATCTGTACAAATTCTTGATGAAAAAGGCAAAATTGGAAATCTGCATTCTCGGCGGCACGGCAAGGCTCGGGTCGAACAGATAGACGGCCTGCACCGGCCGGGCTGTCGTCAGCGCCGAAGCCGCCAGGGTGTGAAGGCTGCCGGGCGCCAGCCAGCAATCCGCATCGAGGACCACGACCACGTCGGGCACTGTCGGGCGGGCGGCGATGAAATCCCGGCCGAACGCCAGCGCGAAACCCTTGCCCCGGGCCGTCGCGTCATCGCGCTCGATGACGCCGACGCCGGCGGCGCGCGCCACCGAGGCGGTGCTGTCGGTACAGTTGTCGGCAACGACGAGCACTTCGGTTCGCGGCGGCAGGGCTTTCAGCAATGCCGCCAGCGTTTCTCCCAGCCCCATTTCCTCGTCGTGGGCCGGAATGAGGACGACCGTCGCGGGCGATTCCAGACCTGGCGACAAATGGCTGCGCGACGGCCAGATCCCGAAAACAAGTTCAAGCGTGAAGACCGATAATGGAACCGCGACAAGCAGCGCCAAGCCTGCCGAAACGATATCCAGTACCAAGGTCAACATGCCGTTCTCTGCAATCCGATTACAGGGTCGGCGACATAGAGCCAGCCCGTGCAGTCCCGTACGGGGCGCTCGTTGTTCGGTGATAGAGCGCGACATTGGTTCTGGCAATCGGGAGCGACGATTCCGGATCGCATTCCGGCGGACCTGTCACGGGCAAATTCCCCCGGTTGCGTAATGAATTTGATGCCCATCAAAGACACTGATCCATTAAACGCTATTGCAACTCACTCGCAATAAGGGCTAGCAGGCCCTCGACACGACGAATCGTCCGAGACGGGATGGAGACAACGGCATGAGTGGAGTTCGGGTTCTGGTAACGAGTGCGCTGCTGGGCAGCGCCTGTGCGCCATCGATGGCGCTGGCGCAGCAGGCGGGCACCGGCCCGGTGGGCGACGACGACGGCGACGAGGACCAGATCGTCGTCTCCGGCCTGCGCTCGGTGACGCGCGACAAGCTCTCGGAAGATGCGGTCCGTGCCCCGCAGAGCATCAGCATCGTCACGCATCAGGTGATGGAGCACCAGGGCACCAGCCGGCTCGAGGACGCGCTGAAGAATGTCCCCGGCATCACCCTCAACGCCGGCGAGGGCGCGGCGCGCGGCGATACCGTCAACTTGCGCGGCTTCCCGGCCTACAACGACATCTTCCTCGACGGCATCCGCGATGCCGCTGTATATACGCGCGACAGCTTCGATCTCGAAACGCTCGAAGTGCTCAAGGGCCCCTCCGCGGTGCTGTTCGGCCGCGGCTCGACCGGTGGTGCGATCAACCAGGTCAGCAAGGCGCCGACGTTGGCGCCGCTGTGGTCGGCAACGCTGGTCGGCGGCACCAACGACATGATCCGCGCCACCGCCGATGTCGACCAGCCGATCGGCAAGGACGCGGCGATCCGCGTCAATGCCATGGGCGAGCACAGTTCGGTCACCGACCGCGACAATGTCCGCAACCGCCGCTGGGGCGTGGCGCCGTCGCTGGCGGTGGGCATCGGCGGGCCCGACACGCTGACGCTCGCATACCTGCACCA
>NZ_JBWZET010000199.1:0-15087 GCF_056722145.1 Rhizomicrobium sp.
CGTCACGCCCACGATCAACGCCGCGACGCCTATATGATCGCGCGCGGCTGGCACGTCATCCGGATCAGCAACGACCGGATCTACCGGGAACTCGGTCAGGTGCTGAACATGCTGTCCGAAGCACTCCCCCCTCCGTCGCTTCGCGACACCTCCCCCGCTATCATAAAATCACGCTGCGATAAGATTTCGACACCGCGTGGGAGGAAAGAGTAGTCTCCGCACCAACATCTTTCCTCCCCCGCGGTGCACCGAACGATGCGCCGCACACTGATGAAATAGCGGGGGAGGTGGCCCGTCAGGGCCGGAGGGGGGAATGAACATGAAGGCACACCCCATGAAATGGTCCCCGCGGAAGCCGCCCGGGCGCATCGCCTATGTCGATGGCCGCTATCTGCCGCATCATGCTGCCGGCGTGCATGTGGAAGATCGGGGCTTGCAGCTGGGCGACTCCATCTACGAGGTCTTCCGCATCGCCGCCGGCCGCTTCCTCGACGAAGCCGAGCATCTCGATCGCCTCGAACGCTCGCTGGGCGAGATCGAGATGGCGATGCCGGTGACCCGGGCCGCGCTGCAGCTCGTCTGCCGCGAGGTCGTCCGCCGCAACGCCGTCGCTGAGGGCCTGCTCTATATCCAGGTGACTCGTGGGGCCTTCCATCGTGATCACCCGATTCCAAGCGCCGCGGGAAAACCGACGCTGATCGTCACCGCCCACCGTCTCGACACCGGTGCCATTGCCCGCCGCCGCGCCGAGGGCGTCGCCGTCATCACCGCGCCCGATCAGCGTTGGGCGAGGTGCGACATTAAGACCACGCAATTGCTGGCCAATCTGCTCGCCAAAACAGCGGCGCGGCGGGCCGGTGCGTTCGAAGTCTGGTTCATCGATTCCGCCGGGTTCGTCACCGAAGGCGCCTCTACGACGGCCTGGATCGTCAGCCGCGACGGTGTTCTCATCACCCGCAACCTGAGCCGGGCGATCCTGCCCGGCGTGACCCGAAAAGTGCTGCTGCAAGCCGCTGCCGAAGCCGGAATTTCCATTGCGGAAAGGGCTTTCACCCCTGCCGAGGCGACCGCAGCGCGCGAAGCCTTCCTGACGGCGGCGTCGGCGGCGGCAATACCGATCGTCAAAATCGACGGCCATCCGGTGGGCGCGGGCGTGCCGGGACCATTAACCCGGCGGCTGGGCGATCTTTACGCCGCCAAGGCTTGAATTTGGCCGTTTTCCGGGGTTATGGGCTGATCAGCGAGTTTTCGCTTAAGGGTTTCAACTCGAGTCCGGAAACCCTTATGCTGTAGGAACACGCTTCGCGGGGGACGCGGGGCCAATAAGCAGACGGGTATAACGATGAGCGAAAAACAACAAAACCTGCAGGATACGTTTCTGAATGCAGTCCGGAAGTCGAAATCCTCTGTTACGATCTTTCTGGTGAACGGAGTGAAGCTTCAGGGAAACATCACCTGGTTCGACAATTTCTGCGTGCTGCTGCGCCGGGATGGCCAGGCCCAGCTGGTGTACAAGCACGCGATTTCGACCGTCATGCCGATGGGGCCGGTACAGCTCCAGGAGCAGGAAACGGTCGTGGAAACTGCTTAAACCTTGAGCGTGACTGAAGAGATTGGCGCCGTGCGTCCGCGCACGGCCATCGTCGTGCATATTGAGCCCAAGTCCCGCGTCGATAGCTTCGACCGCGATGCGGAAGCGCGCCTGTCGGAAGCGGTCGGCCTGACCGCCGCGATCGGGCTCAATGTCGTTTCCCGCCACATCGTCCCCCTTGGCCGGGCGACGCCGGCGACCCTGATGGGCTCGGGCAAAGTGGAAGAGATCGCCGCCGATTGCCGGGATGTCGAGCCCGAGGTGGTGATCGTCAACGCCGCGTTATCGCCGGTGCAGCAGCGCAACCTCGAAAAGGAGTGGTCCTCCAAAGTGCTGGACCGCACCGCGCTGATCCTGGAAATTTTCGGCGAGCGGGCGCGCACCCGGGAAGGCCGGCTTCAGGTCGAGCTGGCGCACCTGACCTATCAGCGTTCGCGGCTGGTGCGATCGTGGACCCATCTCGAGCGCCAGCGCGGCGGCTTCGGCTTCCTCGGCGGCCCGGGCGAAACTCAGATTGAAACCGACCGGCGGCTGATCGGCGAGCGGCTGGCCAAGATCCGGCGCGAAATTGAAGGCGTCAAGCGTACCCGGGCGCTGCAGCGGCGGGCCCGCCGGCGGGTGCCATTCCCGGTGATCGCGCTGGTCGGCTACACCAACGCCGGCAAGTCGACCCTGTTCAACAGACTGACCGACGCCAAGGTGTTTGCCAAGGACGTCCTGTTCGCCACCCTCGACCCAACCATGCGCGGGCTGAAGCTGCCGAACGGCACCAAGGTGATCCTGTCGGATACGGTGGGCTTCATCGCCGACCTGCCGCACGAGCTGGTCGCCGCCTTTCGCGCCACCCTGGAAGAGGTGCTGGAAGCCGACCTCGTCGTCCACGTCCGCGACTGTGCTCACCTGGAATCTGAAGCACAAAAGGGGGACGTTCTTAAAGTTCTGTCTGAGCTGGGGATAGAATTGGGGGTCGATCGGCCGAGCGTGGAAGTCCTCAACAAGGTCGACCTGCTCGAGCCTGAGGTCGCCGATGCGCTGCTCGACCCGCCACCGCGGGCTGGGCTGCCGGTCGCCGTTTCCGCCAAGACCGGCGAGGGGGTGGCCGCGCTTCTGGCCCGCTTCGAGGCCGATCTGTCCAATGCCAACATTCACTTCACCCTGACCCTCAGCGCCGCCGACGGCGAGGCTCTGGCGTGGATTTACCGCCATGGGCAGGTGCTGGAGAAGGTCTACAACGACGACGCCACGGTCGACCTGACGGTGTCCGTCACCCCCGCCGAATTGGAAAAATTCGACCACCGCTTCGGCGAAAAAATGCTTATGGGGCAGGGGGAAGCGGCAGAGTCTTAAAGCCCGCGGCCCCGTCTTTCCTTCCCCGCGGTGAGAAGGCCGTTGAGCCGCTCGATGAAGAAATAGCGGGGGAGGTGCTGAGCGCAAGCGAAGCGGAGGGGGGACTGCTCTGACGCTTGACTGATCCCCCTCCGTCGCTTCGCGACACCTCCCTTGCTCTTCAAACACCTCGCAGGATCAAAGGCTTGCGCTCCGCGGGGGAGGAAAGAGGTTCCCCCTATTCGCTATTCGCTATTCGCCTCTCCCTTTTTCGCCTCCACCCAAAGCGCTTCCATCTCGTCCAGCGAGGCCTCGGCGCAGGACCGGTCTTTCGCTTTAAGTTCGGTCTCGATGTAGCCGAATCGCCTGACGAATTTGGCATTCGCGGACCGCAGCGCCTTCTCCGGGTCCACCTTCAAATGACGGGCGAGGTTGGCGACCACGAACAACAGGTCGCCGACTTCTTCCTCGAGCTTTTCGGGTCCGGCGCCGGCCGCCTGGGCGTCGCAGATTTCGGTCGCCTCCTCGGTCAGCTTTTCCACCACCTTCGGGGCACTATCCCAATCGAATCCGACCTTTGCCGCGCGCTTTTGAAGTTTCTCCGCACGCATCAGCGCGGGCAGGGCGATGGGCACATCGTCGAGGATCGAGGCGTGCTTGGCGGCTCGTTCGCGCGCCTTCAGCGCCTCCCAGGCGTCGGTCTGAGCTGCCGCGTCGCCCGGCTTTTCGACATCGCCGAAGACATGCGGATGACGGGCGATCATTTTTCCGACCAATGTTGACACCACCTGCTGGAAGTCGAAAAGCCCAGCTTCTTCCGCCATCCGGGCATGGAAAACGACCTGGAACAGCAGGTCGCCAAGCTCCTCCTTGATGTGCTGCGGCTCGCCATCTTCGATCGCCGCGGCGACCTCATAGGCTTCTTCGATGGTATAGGGCGCGATGGTCGCGAAGGTCTGGTCCTTGTCCCAGGGGCAGCCGTGGTTGGGATCGCGCAGCCGCGCCATGAGCGCCAGGAGTCCGGGGATGTCGTCGGTGATGGTCATCCCCGGATAAAGCGGCTTCGGCCCGGCGACGGCAAGGCCGGTTCAGCGATTTTCCTGTGCCTTCAACAGCCGGATCGAGGCGTTGACGAAGCTGAACATCTCGCGCGTCGCCGGCAGGCGGGCGGCCGTCGCGGGATCGGCGAAGGCATCGCTCCAGACGCCGGTGACCTTGCTTTCCATCTCGGGATCGCCGCCGGTGAAAGCGTCCACCATGGCTTTCCACCGCCGGGCCAGGTCGAGGGCTTCGGGCGAGGCCGGATCGCCGCTGGCCATCACGCGTTCGGCCTCGACGAACAATTCTTGCCAAACGCCCGCGGCATCCGGGTGATCCTTGGCGCGGGCCCCGATCTGGACCCGGTCTGATAGAGTAAAATGCTTCTCCATCATTGGCTTGAGGGCCGCTCCTAATTCGGCCTGAGTGACTTTGGTGGTCATGGTAGTCTCCGTTGTGAGATTGGTGAGATCGTCAACGGAAAGATGGTCGCCCTTGGCCAGCCGCGCCCGCGCCGTACCGATCAGCGCCAGCGCCCGGCTGATGCGCGCCGCTTCGCGTCCCAGCACCGTCTGCTGCAGCGCCAGGATCGCGTCCAGCGACGCCAGCGTGCCGTGGACGAGGCCGGCGATCCGCGACAGCGGCAGTCCGAGCCGCTTCAGCGCCAGCACCTGATGGAGGCGCGCGATCTCGGCCGGCCCATAGGCGCGGTAGCCATTGGCGGCGCGGATCGGCGTCACCAGGCCGTGGCGCTCATAGAGCTTCAGCGCCTTGGTCGAGAGGCCAAGCTTGGCCGCAGCTTCGGCTGGGCTGAGATGGGTGTCGGGCGTGTCCATAAGGCTTCATCGTTCGTGACCACGCCACCTGTGAAGGTGGACCTAAGGGGCAGGTCAAGCCCAAACGCCGCTCCGAACCCGAAGATTTCCGCCGCCCAGCCCATCCTTAATTCGTATAAGATATATTATGGGAAATACAGTCACGATGGACCCGCCGAAACCGCGCCTTGCCGAATTTCGGCATCGCCCATGCTGGATTATCTCCTGGGACCGTGGTCCATCCGAGGTATACTGCGTTTTGCTTCTGAACTGAGGAGCCTGCCATGCCCAAAAAGCCCACTGACGGCGAAACGCCCGCCGAGTCCGAGCTACCCGTCGCGCAGCATCTGCACGATGAAACCAAGCGCCCGCTCAAGGCGCCGATCGGTGGCATTCCGCCGAATATCGCCGAGCAATTCCCCAGCAAGGGCGGCAAAGGCCATTTCAACGCCCAGTCCCACGGCAAAGGCCGCAATTTCCGCCACCAAGGACGGTAATCGCCCCAAAAAACCTGTCGTCCCGGACGCGCCCAGGCCGATCTATCCATCTGGCATAACGGCGCGATCCGGGACCCACGGCCAAATCTGACTTGCGTCGGGGTTGGTCCAGGTTCGGCGCGCTTTCTCGCACCATGTGCTCCGAAGCGCTTGGCCGGGATGACAGATTAAATTGCGCCACCCTGCCCGCGGAACTGCGACCATTTCTCGTCTCGGGCGAGGGGGCTCGGGCAGGGTGAAGCGCCCTATCCCATTGCCCTGCCCCGCAAATTCGGCACGCCTGCGACAAAGTGTGCGCATCGGAAAAACTCTCTTGAACTCTGCGGGAGGTTTCCCCATTTCCAGTACATCCCGACAATTGGATCAGGACGTCTTGCTGCGCTCGTGCGCCAGCCAGATTTCGGCCGCCATCAGCCCGGCGGTGATGCCCTCGAAGGTCCCGGCCAGCACGTCGCTGACGAAATGGAACGAGCCGGCGATCAGCAATCCCGCCGCCAGGGCCAGCGCGGCCGCCAGCGGCAGGACAGTTTTGGGATAGTGCCGCATCAACACCCCGGCGAAGGCGCCGGCGAGCGCCATGTGCCCCGACGGGAAGCTGGAATCCGGCGTGCCTTCGAGGAAATGGGCCGCGTGCGGCCAGCCGGTCAGGACATAGCCCGCCGGCAGCACGCCGAACATCGGCTTCAGCACGGCGGCATTGATGGCATAGGCACAGATCGAGGCGATACAAGCCGCGGCCACCGCCTTGCTCAGCGGCGAAATGGTGCCGCGCACCACACGGATGACGGCGATGGTCAGGAAAACCGCGGTTTCCAGGGTAATGAGAATGGCGCTGCCGAGGCCTTTGCCGAGCACCAGCAGATGCGGCGACCAGCGCGCCACGATCGCCAGCACCGGAAGATCGACATGCTTGAACGAGAATGCCACCGCAATGGCCGTCGCCAGCATCACCGCCAGCCAGACGCGGACCGGCTTGGACCGGGGATCAAACAGATTCAGCAGGATCAAACCTCCGCCCGCACCCTGAGCCCATCGTACGCAGGTTCCACCCCTGCGGGAAGAGCCGCTTGCAGCGCCGCATAATCGAGATCCTGATGCAGATTGGTCAGCACCGCCTGGTCGGGCTTCAGCCGCGCGATCCAGTCCAGCGCCAGGCCGACATGGGCGTGGCTCGGATGTGGCTTGTGGCGCAGCGCGTCGACGATCCAGACCTTGGTGCCGTCCAGCACCTGGAACGCGGCGTCGTCCAGCTTGTTGACGTCGGGCGAATAGGCCACCGGCCCGAAGCGGAAACCGACCGAGCGCACGCTGCCGTGCTGCTGCCAGAACGGATGCACCGGAAGAGGGCCCCCTGCCCCGGCGATTTCGAACGGCACGAACGGCTCCGGAATAATGTGGAGATTGCAGATCGCGGGATAGCCGCTGCCCGCCGGCTGCGTGAAGCAATAGCCGAAGCGGCGCATCAGGGTGTTGGCGGTTTCGCTGTCGGCCCAGACTTCCACCCGCCGTTTGGTGTGGTGCGCAATCTGACGCAAATCGTCGAAGCCGTGAATCTGGTCGGCATGGTCGTGGCTGATCAGCACCGCGTCGACATCGGCGACCCGCGCCGCCAGCAGCTGCGTCCGCATATCGGGCGCGGTATCGACCAGCACGCGGGTGACGCCCGTATCGCTCCGCCGTTCGACCAGCACGGAGCAGCGCGTGCGATAGTTTTTCGGATTGGCGGGATCGCACTTGCCCCAATCGCCGCCAAGATCGGGACCGCCCAGCCGCGGCACGCCGGCCGAGGAGCCGCAGCCCAGCACGGTGAGCACGATCTCGCTCATGCCGCCGCCTTCGTGAACAGGCGGAAGAAGTTTTCTGTGGTGCGCGCCGCGATCTCGTCGGGCGACACGCCTTTCAGGCTCGCGAGCAGCGCCGCCGTATGGGTGACGAAGCTCGGCTCGTTGCGTTTGCCGCGGTGCGGGATCGGCGCCAGATACGGCGCGTCGGTTTCCACCAGCAGCCGATCCATGGGCACGTCTTTGAAAATGTCGCGCAACGCTTCGGCGGTCTTGAAGGTGATGATGCCCGAGGCGGAAACATAAAGGCCTAGTCGCAGTCCCGCTTCCGCCAGTTTCGCCGTGCCCGAAAAGCAATGCAGCACGCCGGTGAACGGCGCCCGTTTCATTTTCTCTTCCAGCATGGCGATGGTGTCGTCTTCGGCGTCGCGGGTATGAATGATCAGCGGCAGGCCGGTTTCCTGCACCGCATCGATGTGAACCAGGAAATTGGTGGCCTGCTCGGCGCGCGGGCTCTTGTCGTAATAATAGTCGAGCCCGGTTTCGCCGATGCCGATCACCTTGGGGTGCTTGGTGTGTTCCACCAGCACCGTCGCATCGGTCAAGGGTTCCGTTGCGGCGTCATGGGGATGAACGCCGACCGAGCACCAGACGTTGTCGTAGCGTTCCGCCACCGCCAGGGTTTTCGGAAAGGTGGAGAGTCTCGTCCCGATGGTGACGCAAGCTCCGACGCCAGCGGCGCGGGCCCGTTCGACCGGTGCATCGCCTTCGGCGGCGAAACTGTCGTATTCGAGATGGCAATGGCTATCGACGAGCATCAAAGACTCCGGCCCTGGCCTGCCAGGGAGTTCAGGAACTTGGTATCCCGATGCGCCATTGCCCGCAACAGCCGCACTCTTTCCTCCCCCGCGGTGAATAAATTTTACGCCGCGCGATCGCGAAATAGCGGGGGAGGTGCTGAAAGAGCGAAGCGAAAGAAGCGGAGGGGGGACTGACTTGGCGCCGGAGCAATTCCCCCCTCCGTCGCTTCGCGCCACCTCCCCCGCGGTTTCAACGCAGTGCGGCTTCGAAGCCGAAACACCGCGGGGGAGGAAAGATGTTAAACCGTTCCAGCACGCCGCGCGGTGGCGTTCAAGTCCCGCGTCGCGCTGATCAGGGTTTGTTTGGGATCGAGATGGATGGCGCTGGTGCGGGCGAACGAACGGCTGAGGCGGTCGAGGGCATCGACCCATTTGTTCATGCCGGGCTGTCCGGCAAGGGCGCGGGCGCGGATTCGCGTCGTCAGGTTTTGCAGCAGGAAATCGCCGAGCATGTCGAGGCCATCGGTGATGCGCGCCAGCCGGTCGGCGAGCGCCGTCACGGCAACGATGTCGGGTGCCGAAGCGCGATCGATCAACCGGGCCGCGTCCTGGGCGAGGGCGATGCCTTCCCCGCCGGCCAGTCGTACTGCTACGCCGAGCGATCCGCCCGCCAGCGCCACCAGCGCCGCGCGGTCGGAGGAGTCCGGCAGGAGGTTCTGAAGTTCCGCCGCCATATCGGCGTCGCCGAGCGGCCGGAGGGTTAATCGCTGACACCGCGAGCGGATGGTCGGCAGGAGTCTGCCCGGAGTGTGAGTCAAAAGCAGCAGCATCGCTTTTGCCGGCGGCTCTTCGAGCAGTTTCAGCAGCGCGTTGGCGGCGTTGTCGTTCATGTCGTCGGCGGTATCGACGATCACCACACGCCAGCCACCGGCGCCCGAGGTCATGCCGAAGAAGGAATTCAGCCGGCTCATTTCCGCGACGCCGAGCACCGTCATCAGTTTGCCGGTGTCCGGATTGGTGCCGCGCTTCAACACCAGAAGGCCCGGATGCGACCCTGCCGTCACCTGCACCGCTGCCGGATCGTTCGCCGGCACCGACAAATCCTCCGGCCCTTCGGCGGTGGCGCCGTAGGCGAGGAGATAGCGCGCAATGCGATACGCCATCGTCGCCTTGCCGACACCCGGCGGTCCGCACATCAGCCACGCTTGCGGCGGCCGCTTGCCACGCAGGGCGCGCGATACCACCGCCAGCGCCGCGTCCTGCCCAACCAGCCGCGTCGCCTCGCGCGGATGCGGCGCATTGGGAGCGCGGTCGAGCTCAACAGTTTCGGTGACGCGAGGTTTGCGCGGCGCCATCACTTCACCCGGAACCGTTTCTTGACCGTCTGCCACACTTCGTCCGCCACGTCGTCAATCTCGCGATCGGCGGGAATGACAACGCAGCGGGCGGAATTGCGCCGGGCAATATCGAGAAAGCTTTTGCGCATCCGCTCATGGAACGCGACATCCATCTCCTCGAACCGCGTCTCGGTATTGCCGGCGCGCGCGACCGAGCGTTGCAGCCCGATCTCCACCGGCATGTCGAGGATCAGCGTCAGTTCCGGCTTGAAGTCGTCGATCGCGATCGCCTCGATGCGCCGCACGGTTTCGCGCGCCAGACCGCGGCCGCCGCCCTGATAGGCATAGGAGGAATCCGAATAGCGGTCCGAGATCACCCATTTGCCTTGGGCGAGCGCCGGCTTGATCAGGCGTTCGGTGTGATCGGCGCGCGCGGCATAGAACAGCAGCGCTTCGGTCAACGGATTCCACCGCGCCGGATCGCCCTTGAGCACGAGGTTGCGGATTTCCTCGGCTCCCGGCGATCCGCCCGGCTCGCGCGTGACGATGGTGGCGACCTTCTTGGCCTCCAGTGTCGCCGCCAGCCGCTTGATTTGCGTCGACTTGCCGGTGCCCTCGCCGCCTTCGAAGGTGATGAAGCGTCCCTGCTTCACTTACTTCTTGCCTCCGAACATCGCTTTGATGCCGGTGAACATGCGCGCGAAGATGTTTTCGCGGCCGACATCTTCGGTAGCGTAGGCCGGCACGGTCAGGGTCGGGAAATCCGGCGCGCTGACGGTGATCGTTCCGACCTGCTGGCCTTGTTTGATCGGCGCCATCACTGGCGACGTCGATTTGATCGTCACCACCATCTTCTGGCGGCTGTCGACCTGCAGCGTTACCGCCAGCGGCTTGCCGACGGTCACCGGCACGCTCGTCTGCGAACCGCCGGCCACGGCCACGGTTCCGGCGACTTCGTTGGCCTTGAACAACTGATAGGAGCGGAATTCGCGGAACGCCATGCCAAGCAGCCGGGCGGCTTCGTCGCCACGACGGATTTCGGCGAAATAATCGGCGGTGCGCGGATCGCGCTTGTCGAGATCGGGATAACGCAGGCCGTTGAGCACCAGGATCAGCCGATGCCCGCCCTGCACCGCCGAAACCGTGACGCCATAGCCCGCCAGGTCGGTGTGGCCGGTCTTGAGGCCATCGGTGCCGGGGAATTTCTGCAGCGCCTGATTGTGGTTGGGCTGGGTGATTTCATGCACCCGCCCCTTCCCGTCGGTATCGCGCACCGTGTAGCTGCGAATGCCGAAATAGCGATAGTTCTGCGGATAATCGGTGATCAGATGGCGCGCCAGCTTGGCGAGATCGTAGGCCGTCATGGTCTGGCCGGCGGGTTCCGGCAGCCCGTCCGGATTGACGAAATGCGAGCCGTTGAGGCCGAGTTCGCGGGCGCGCTTGTTCATCAGATCGACGAAGCCGTCGACCGATCCGCCGAGCGCTTCGGCGACCACGATGCAGGCGTCATTGCCCGAAACCACGATGATGCGCTGGATCAGGTCGTCGACCGCCAGTTGATCGCCGACACGGACGAAGCCTTTCGACCCGGCGGTGCGCCAGGCGCGTTCCGAGACCGTGAACTTGTCGGTGAGCTTCACCCGGCCGTCCTTGATGCGCTGGAACAGGAGTTCGAGCGTCATCAGCTTCGACATCGACGCCGGTGCCATCGGCGCAAAGCCATCCTTGGCCCACAGCACCTGCCCGGTTTCCGCATCCATCAACAGAGCGTGTTCCGCGCTGGTGCTCATCACGGCGCGGGCGGGCGCGGCGACAACACCGAGAACGGCGACAATGGCGAAAAGAATGCGCAAGCGCGACATGAACAAAACTCCCGAAAAGCAAAGCGATCTATGGGTCGACGACAATGTGCGCGTCGGCGGCGCCGAGACCCATCAGCCTCGACAGCGCGGCATCGGCATCATCGGTCGTCGCAAACGGACCCGAACGCACTCTATAGAGTGTTTGTCCGTTCCGTTGAATGGCGGAAATGTTCACATCCGAGCCGAGACGCGCCGCCAGCCGTGCGGCGTTGGCGTAATTGGAGAAGGCGCCGAGCTGGACGAAGAGATGCGTCACCGGCGGCACCGGCACACTCGTCACCTGCCCGCTTGGCAATCCGCTGGCGTCGCCCGATCCGATCGATTCCGGAGCAGCGGGCTGGGGCAAGGCGTTGAGCGGTTTCTGGGAGGCTTGGCGGGTGCCTGGAATCGTCGGCAGGGTGCCGGTTTCAACCTTGCCGGTCTCGACCGGCGCCGGTGCCGTCTTGGCTTCTTCGGGCGTTGCGACGCCGAAGGGCTGCGGTTGACCGGTGGGAAGGTCGGCGCGCGCGACATACTGGACCCGCACGCGGGCGGTTCCCTTTTCGAAGAAGCCGAGCAGTTTGGCGGCGCGTTCCGACAGATCGATGACGCGCCCGGCCGCGAACGGCCCGCGGTCGTTGACCCGGACCACCAGCGAGCGCCCGTTTTCGAGATTGGTTATGCGGACATTCACCGGCAGCGGCAGCGTCTTGTGGGCGCCGGTCAAATCCTGGGAGGTGAACAGCTCGCCGTCAGCGGTGGGCTTGCCGTAGAAGCCGGGCCCGTACCACGAAGCGATGCCGGTTTCGTCATAGTCGGGCTGTTCGCGCGGGTAATACCAGATGCCGCCGATCTGGTACGGCTGGCCGACCCGGTAAACGCCGGCGTTGGCCGGAACCGACACCTGCGGCTGTTCGGCCGGCGGCGTTTGGCACCCCGCTGCCAAGGCGGCAAGCAGCACTCCGGCACAGGCCTTTCCCGGTAATCCACGCATCGTTGCGGAATCAGCCCCAAATGGTTGGCCCAATTGGTAAAGGATGGCGCCCCGATACGGAAGACCTGTTGCCGGTCCGCCGCGGCATTCCCAGCGATTTCAGGCTATTGTGCTCGCCTTGCACGGCCGCCCCAGCCCGGCTATCTGGTTGGCGTCGCGGATGGGTGGCAGAGCGGTCTATTGCGCCGGTCTTGAAAACCGGAGGCCCTTCACGGGGCCCGGGGGTTCGAATCCCTCCCCATCCGCCAGCTAAGGTCCTGACGCGCAGTAGTATCCCAGCGTCTTCAACCGTTCGATGAAATACCCTTTGCGGGCGTGGCACTCGCGGATTGCGGACAAGCGGTGGCTGAAGCCCGCGGTTGCTCGTCAGCGATGATCCAGGTCATGGCGGCGCCGATGTAAGTGCCCCGGCCGAAAGCGCCAGGGTTGCGGCGGCAGAGAGAGCGTTGCTGTAAGCGTCGGTTTCGGCGTTCTTGGCCTGCAGCAACTGGCTTTCGGCCAGTGTGAGGTCGGTGATGGAGCCGACACCCTGGCGGTAAGCGGCAAGCGCCGCATTGAATGTGGTCTGGGCCGCACTCACGAGGGCGTTCGAGGCCTCGTACGCGGCCAGGCTGGTCTTCACGGCATTTCCCGCCGAGACGATTTCGCGAATGGCCTCGTCGCGGACTTGCCGCAAGGCGGCATCGGTCTTGTCGCTGTCGGTTCGGGCCTGTTCCACAAGCGCATCGCGCAAACCGCCGTCATAGATCGGAACCCTCACGCCGGCGAGAATGGTCGCGCCCCATTGGTGGTTGGACAGATTGACGGTCGGCGCTTCCTGACCGATGCCGGGAAGAGCCGTTACGGCGAGCCCGCCCGTTGCATAGGAGCCCGTCGCCGAAACAAAGAATTTTGGCAGGTACTCCGCCTCGGCAGCGCGCAAACCCGCAAGGCTGGCGCGGTGTGCGGCATAGGCGGTCAGCATATCAGGCCTACGGGTGAGCGCTTGCGAGACAATGCGTTCCACCGGCTGCATCATTGCCCCGGTCAGCTTCCGGTCCCCGACATCGGCGATCGTGATCGCGGTGAGCGGCGAGATGCCCATGGCCGCGAGGAGATTGAGATAGGCGTTCTGCGCGGCGCCCTGGGCCTCGACCAGAGCAAACCGCGCCTGGGCCGTGCCTTGGCGGGCTTGCGAGACTTCGATGACCGTTGCCACGCCGTGCTTGAAGCGCGCTTCCGCCGCCGCTTGGATATCTTGGGCATTCTTCAGGGCCTTGGTCGCCGCTTCGGCGCGCGACTCGGCGGCGGCGCGAGCGTAGAATGCGAGACTGACCTTGTAGATCACCTGCTGATGCGCGGCGGTGAAAGCGATATTGAAGCCAACCGACCCCTGCTCGGCCGCCTCCACCGTGGCCGAGCGCTTCCCGAAATCGAACAACAGCCATTCGAGCGACAGCGACGAGATGGACCCGTTCGAGGTGACGTCGCTGCCGGCGCCGAAGCTGAGCGCCGCATTGCGGCCGTGACCGGTTTGATATCCGCCGATCACGCTTCCCGTCAACCGGGGAAGATAGGCGCTTTTTGCGATGCCGGTAGCGAGGGCGGCATTCCTCGCATCGTCCCAGGCAATCCGCGTGGCCGGATTGTTGGATTGCGCCATGTCGATCAGCTCGGCGAGGGTGTAGGCGTGGCCTTGCTTGAGCGGCGGAGGCGGCGGTATCTCGGCCAAACTTGTATTTCGCGGCAAAGCGTAATCGCCGCTCGATTGCTGCTCGTCTGCCGGCGCGGAAATGATCTCGCCACCAGTGTTGGTGGGGGCCGCCCATGGATGATCGGCGCTGGCAGGCGCCAGTTCCAACGACGACGTGGCGCACCCGGCGAGGAACAGCGGGACGACGGCAATGGCGATCTCAAACCGGCGCATGCGTGGCCTCCGCGACATCGTTTTCCAGCGTACGGAGGCGATCTTCGACAACGGCTTCCACTGCTCCCTCGCGAGGCAGCATCCCTGTTCCACCGGATGCCAGAACAGTGAGCCGCTCCGCAAAAGGTGTGGCGTCACCCTGCTCGGCCAACACAAACAGCGCGGGGGCAAGACGATCGATATCGGCGGCGATGCGGCTGCGGCTATCGAGCCATGCACGCGACGGACGGATCGCCACCGGTTCGTAATGCACAAGATTGATATCGTCCTCGACGACGGCCAGCGCAGCCTCGACGTTGGCGGTAAGTCCGCGGCGCAGGCAGACATTGGCCTCCCGCGCCACCGCAGCCAGCGACCGCACGAGATCGGAAAGACCCTTCGCGATCCGAGGTTTGAGACTTACCGGCCACAGATGCGCGAACACGACGTAGGCAACGAAGTTCCCGAGCAAGATTCCGACGACGCGATCGCGCGCCACGACCATATCGAAAGACGGCGCGGCGCCTTGAATCACACACATGAAGTAGGCGAGCGCGATCTGGAATCCGGCATAGGCGATGCGCGGCGGTCCCGCGGCCACCCAGGCCGAGATGAACGCGCCGATGAACACGACCGCGAGCAGCGCCGTGATCGACGTAAAATACGGCACGAGGAAGATCATGACGGCAAGGCCCATGACGGCGCCGACGATGCAACCCAGAATGCGCAACGTGAGCTTCTCGACGGTCTCGGCCATGGTCGCGAGCGAGACGATGTAGCAGGTGAGCAGACTGGTATGAATGCCCGGCCAACTCAGCAGCGAATAAAGCAGATAGCAGAACATCGCTGCGGCGGTCGTTTTGAGCGCGTAGCGGATGTGATCGGGATTGGAGAAGGCGTCGGGCAGGAAAAATCCCGCCTTCTGCTTGGGCGCCGCCGGGGCGGCGGGCAGCTCCGCAAAGCAGGACAGCGCTTCGGTAATCTCGCGATAGGCGGCCGACGCAAGTTCCGGCAGATCCTCCGTGCCCATCGGCACGATCGCTACCGGACAGGCTCCACGCTGCAGTTCGTCCGCCATTGCGGACACCATCCGGGCGAGCCGCGCACGATGTCCTTCCGGCAGCATCGCGCCCGGCGTCTGCCGCATGAAATCAATGGCAAGCAGCACGGCCATGCTGGCAG
>NZ_JBWZET010000200.1:0-30497 GCF_056722145.1 Rhizomicrobium sp.
GTCTTCGCTGAGCGGCACCGGCGCGGTGGCACGGTGATGGCGGACATAGACCACCGCAACGGCGCCGCCCAACACCAGCAGAACCATCGGCCCGAACCACAGCAGCCAGGTTTCCGAATTGACCGGCGGCTTCATCAGCACGTAGTCGCCGTAACGGGCGACGATATATTGCTTGACCTCGGCATCGCTGTCGCCGGCCACCAGCCGCTGGCGGACGATGACGCGCAGATCGTGCGCCAGGTCGGCATTGGACTCGTCGATCGATTCATTCTGGCAGACCAGACACCGCAATTCTTTGGAGATGGCGCGGGCGCGCGTTTCGAGCTTGGGGTCGGCGAGGATTTCGTCGGGACGGACCGCCCATGCGGCAGTACTCCACAGCGTGGAACATAGGGCGACGGTGGCCAGAGCCTTCACGATGCGTGCGCGGGTCACTGAAGCTTCCTTGCCAAGGGAATGATCTGCTCCCGGATGATTTCGGGCGTCAACGGTCCGGTCTGCTTGTAGCGGATGACGCCGTTCTTATCGATCAGATAGGATTCGGGAACGCCATAAACGCCGAAGTCGATACCGGTGCGGCCGAACAGATCGGCGCCGATGGCCGTATACGGATCACCCATGTTGCCGAGCCACGCCTTGGCGTCCTCGGGGCGGTCCTTGTAGGAGATGCCGACCAGCCGGATGCCGGCTTCCTTGACCAGCGGCAGCACCGGATGCTCCTCGCGGCAGGGAATGCACCACGAGGCGAAGAAATTCACCAGCGTGACCTTGCCCTTCAAGTCGGCCGTGGAAATGCCGGGCTTGCCGTCTTCCAGCGCCGGCAGATCGAACGCGGGCGCCGGCTTGTCGATCATCACCGACGGAATCAAATTGGGCGCGAAGCCCTCTTCCACCAGATGCAGCCGCCAGATGAAGAATCCCCCCAGCACCAGGAATCCGGCCAAGGGCACGATGTAGACCAAGCGATTGCCCGACGCCGCGGCGACCGGGGTGACTTCGATGGGCGCGGCCGGCTGCGGCAGCACCGTGGCAACCACGCGCCGGAGCGGGGCGCCGATGCGGTGATGGCGATCGGTCAGCGACACCAGCCCGCCCAGCACCATCACGATGGCGCCGAAGAAGATCCACGGCACCATCGGATTGTGGAAGATGTGCACCACCGAGCCGCCGTGCTCCGCCGGATCGCCCAGCACCGCGTAAAGATCGGCGATGAAATTGGTATGGATCGCCACCGTCGACAGCGGCTGCTGCGGATTGTTGTACATCCGCCGCTCGGGATGCAGATCGGCAACCAACCGCCCGTCGCGGATGACGACGAAATTGGCCCGCGTGGCGCTGTAATTGGGTCCGGCGACGTTGTCTTCCGCGCCGAGGAATTTGACCGTGTAACCGGCCACCGCCGCGGTATCGCCGGGGCGCATGACATCGAGATATTCGGTTTTCCACGCTACCGACGCAGCAACGCCGATGAGGACGATGGCGAGACCGATATGGCCGAGGGTCATGCCATAGGCCGAGCGCGGAAGGTGCTTGATTCGCCGCATTTTGTCGGCCATTGAGCCCTGAAACAGGCGGACCCGTCCGGCCCATTCGACCAGACTGCCGACCATGAGCCACGCCGCCAGCCCGATCCCCAGCCCCGCCAGCAGCGAACGCGACGACAACCCCGCCGCGATCACCGTCGCCACCACCGTGACTGCCGCCACCGCCGCGGCGAAACGCAGCTTCTTGAATGCGCCGGCCAGATCGCCCCGCTTCCAGGCGAGGAAGGGCCCGACCGCCATCAGCACGATCATCGGCGCCATCAGCAGCACCATGACGATGTTATAGTACGGCGCCGCCACGGTGATCTTGCCGAGGTTCAGCGCGTCGAGGAACAGCGGATAAAGCGTGCCGAGCAGCACCGTGGCGGCGGCGACGCTGAGGAAGACGTTGTTGAACAGCAATCCGCTCTCGCGCGACACCGTCGCGAACATGCCGCCGCCCTTCAGCGCCGGGGCACGCACCGCATAGAGCACCAGCGAACCGCCGGTGACGATGCCGAGCAGCAACAGAATGAACAGGCCGCGGCGCGGGTCATTGGCGAAGGCATGCACACTGGTCAAGACGCCCGAGCGCACCAGGAAAGTGCCGAGCAGCGACAGCGAGAAGGTGACGATGGCAAGAAAAATGGTCCAGGATTTCAGGGTGTCGCGCTTTTCGACCACGATCGCCGAATGCAGCAGCGCCGTCCCCGCCAGCCACGGCATCAGCGAGGCGTTTTCGACCGGGTCCCAGGCCCAATAGCCACCCCAGCCGAGGGTGTAATACGACCACCACGAGCCCATCGCCACGCCGAGGGTCAGCGAGCACCACGCGACCAGCGTCCACGGCCGCACCCAGCGCGCCCAGGCGGCATCGACCCGTCCCTCGATCAGCGCCGCGATGGAGAACGAGAACGCCATCGAGAATCCGACATAGCCGCCGTAGAGGAAGGGCGGATGGAAGGCGAGCCCGGGGTCCTGCAGCAAGGGATTGAGGCCCTCGCCGTTCAAGGGCGCCGGATCGACTCGCGTGAACGGACTGGAGGTCAGAAGAATAAAGAGGATGAAGCCGAAGCCGATCATCCCCTGTACCGCCAAGGCGCGGGCGCGCAATCCGGGCGGCAGATCGCGCCCGAATACCGACACCGCCATGCCGTAGATCACCAGTATCAGGGTCCACAGCATCATGGAGCCTTCATGATTGCCCCAGACGCCGGTAATCTTATAGAGCAGCGGCTTGTCGGTATGGCTGCTCTGAACCACGTTGACGACGCTGAAATCGCTCGTCACATGCAGCCACATCAGGCAGCCGAACGAGGTGGCCACCAGAAGAAACTGCGCGAATGCCGCCGGACGGTCGATTCGCATCCACGCGACGTCGCCCCGGCTGGCGCCGACCAGCGGCACGATCGCCTGAACCGCGGCGACGAAAAGCGCCAGAATCAACGAAAACAGCCCGATTTCGGCAATCATCCGCGAATATCCGCCCGCCTTGTCCCAGCGACCATAGTTCCGTTGCGCCGGAGGATTTGTCTAGAGCCTATCTAATTTAGTACCGCAAATGCACCCGGCACACGAGACCCAGGCAGCAACAAGCCGGGCGCCGGAAAATCCCGACACCCGGCTGCGATGCCTGCGGGGCAATCGGTCTATTTGCTCTTGTCGACCATGTATTGCACCGCCGCCCGGACTTCGGCATCGGTGAGAGCCGGCTTGCCGCCCTTCGGAGGCATCATGCCCTTGCCCTTGATGGTGGCGGCGGTCAGCGCGTCGACGCCCTGCGAAATCAGCGGCGCCCAGGCGGCCTTGTCGCCGGTCTTGGGCTTCATCATCTTGTGGCACGCGGCGCAGTTGGCATCGTAGACGGCCTGGCCATCGGCGGCCACCGCCGCGGTCGCGGTCATCACCACGCCGGCCAGCAGAACTCCAAAAAACGCAACCTTCATCACACTCTCCTTGCCAAGGGTCCCGCCGTGCACGGCCGGACGCCCGTTCGCCTAAAGCCTGACCCGCATCGTCATGCCGATCGTCGAAACGTTGTAGTTCGGCGGTCCGTAGCCGGCGTTGACGATGCTGATCGCGGTCCCGTTGTTGAGGGTCGGAACCACCGGCACTGGAATGTACTGCCAGTCGTTGTTGTTGAACATGCTGTAGCGATACAGCACCGCCGCTTCGATATTGTCGGTGAGCTGATAGACTGCACTGACGCGAATATCGTGCATGGTCGAATTTATGTCGGGATAGTTGGTCACGTTCTGGTACGACTGGGTGACCGTGGTGACCGCGACGCCGTTGAACTGGCCGAACAGCACCGAGCCGACCGACAGATTGTACTCGCCCGACAGCTTGAGCTTGTCGCTGAGCTTGTAGTCGCCCGACAGGCCGGCGGAATGCATCGCGCTGGTGTACTTGTTCTGGAAATACCCGGCGGTGCCGAGGCAGGTCCCGGTGTTGGTTTCGGCGCAGGCGCCGTTGCCGCGGTTGTCGTAATAGATCCGCTCGTACGAATAGTAGGCGTGCAGCGTCAGGCTTTCGCTCGGCCGGTAGTTGACGTCCGGACCCATGGTGACGGTCGAGGCGTTGGTGATGCCCTGGCCGAAGCCGGTGAGGCTCCAGTCGCCCGAATTGGTCGGGGTCGCGACCGAGTCCACGGCCGGATAATGGAAGCGGTTGTCGGCGTATTTGAGGAACACGCCGCCCGACAAAGCGCCTTCCGTGGCATAGTCGGCGCGCACCGTGACCGCGTCCGACACCATCGGCGCCTGATAGTAGGCACCCGACGGCGTGCCCTCCTCCTCCGGCCCGCCGGCCTCGAGGTTGCCCCAGGCGGTGCCGTAGTGCAGCGAGCCGGCGCGGTTGGAATGATCCCAACTCAATCGGGTCAGGATGTCCTTGCCGAGCATCGAACTGACATTCAGCCCGAAACTGTTGGTTTCGCTGTGCTCGACCTGCGCGTTGGTACGGTTGGTGTTGTTGAAGGAATAAGTCGCCGTGATCTTGGTGCTCGATTCCGGCAGCACGAGATAGTTCACCTCGGCGGTGCCGGTCTGCTTCACCCAGCTCTGCGGCAGCGCATAAGCGATCGAGTTGGCGGTGGATTCGTGGCTGGCACCGCCGTAATAGACCTTATAGGCATTGGTGCTGACATCGCGGGCGTCGAGGTTATAGGCGATGCGCGCGTCCAAATGCGTCGCAAGCTCGGTCGAGAACGAAGTGTTCGCCTGATAAACCCAGGCTTGGCCGCCGAGCGAGGTCACGCCGGTGCCCTGGTTCAGGCTGTTGAGATTGGCGAACCAGGTGTAGGTCGGGTTGCCCAGCGTCGGCGACAGATTGGGATCGGCGTTGTTGGCCGGGAATGTCGAATCCTGCAATTCGACGCCGAAACGGCCGTTGAAGTTGAAGCGGGTGTGCGGCGCCAGCTTGTCGTTCAGCATCACCGTGACGTAGTGGGCCGAATTGCTCGGCGGCGTCGAATAAAGCGACTGCTGCGCGTAGGGACCAGAAGTCGCCGACAGCGAGGCTTGCGACACGACGTAGGGCAGGATCGCGCCGACGTTGTTATCGGTGAAACGCGAGTAGCTGTACTGGATGATCGCCTGGTAATCGGGATCAATATAGCTCGCCGACACGTCGAAGCGGTCGGTGTCGAAGTCGACCGGCAGGGTGAAGGCCATGCCGCCCCAAGTCTGGCGGATCGATTCTTCGAGGCTGCCCTGCTTGTGCTCGTGCTGGATGTGGGTCGCGATCGTCCACTGATCCAGTTCCACCTTAGCGCCGACATCAAGCTGGTCGCGGCGGGTGCCGGTTTCGAACTGCTTGAAGTTGGGCGTCAGCGTCGCGACGGTGAAATTGGTGCTCAGCACGGTGCCCTTGGTCAGCGGGCTGTTCGAGGCTCCGCCCATCGGCAGCAGGTTGTTATTGACGAACCCGGTGTTGCCGTTGACCGTCCACAGCGACGAGATGATGTTGCCGGTATACGAAATCGCGTTGTAGCTGGCGGTGACGCCCCATGTGCCTTGCTCGCCGAAGGCGACATTGATCTCAGCATTGGGGCCGAGCTTGTTGTTGGTATTGCTGGTGTAGGCGTTGTCGCGGAAATTATCGGTGAGATGGCTGCCGGTCTGGAAGTCCAGATTGGCGCCCGACACGCTGAAATAGGTCGGCTTGTCGGCATTCGGCGCGGCGCGATGCAGCACATCGAATCCGAGCTGGACATCGAAGCCATTATAGGTGTTGCCGTTGTAGCGGCCGTACTGGCCGGTGTTATGGCCGCCGACCCATTGCGTGCCGATGGAGAATTCCTGCATGTTCAGCGGCTGCAGCAGCGCGGCCGGAATTTCCGGCACCGGCGGTGGCGGCGGCGGTGCAGGCGGCGGCGGCTCGACCGGCGCCGGCGGCGGCGGCGGCAACGGCTGACTGGTGCCGCCGCTGACGGGCTTGCCGGTCGCATTGGCCGCCACGGCGGCGCAATCGGTCTGTTTCCAATGTCCGCCGCTCAGAATCTGGCAGCGGGTGGCACCGTCACCCTGTCGGGCGACGGGCTTCTTGTGGTGATGGCGGGCGTGGTGCCGAGGATGCGGCGCCGACGCGTCAGTGGCAGACGGTGCGGGACCGGAGGCCTGTGCCAGCGCAGCCGGGGCGACCAGACAGGTGGTCGAAAGGGCCAGTGCACAGATCGAGAGCCAGTTCTTCATCAGTGTCCCCTTCTCCCCGCATCAGCGCTGGAAGTAAACGCCACTCGGGCTGTTCGAACCGTGGACCTGCGAATGGCAGTTCAGACAAGTCCGGTTGTTGGCGAGCGCCGAGTTGAAAGTCGCCGTTCCCGCCAGATTGCCGAATGTGGAATGGGCTCCGCCGAAGGCGCCGCCGGAACTGTTCGACACCGCGCTGTGGCAGCTCGAGCACATGAAGTTCATGCGTTCCTTCATCAGCCGCGCCTCGTTGGAGCCGTGCGGCGTATGGCAATTCAGGCAATTCTCGCGCACCGGCTGATGTTCGAACAGCATCGGACCGCGCTTGTCGGCGTGGCAGGTGTAGCAGGTCTGGTTGACCGTGAATTCCTTGAGCAGCTTCGGTCCCGGCGAGCCGTGCGGATTGTGGCAATCGCTGCAAACGGTTTTGCCTTCGCGCATCGGGTGATGCGAATACTCGAAGCTCTCGGCGCGCTGCTGGGCGTGGCAGGTGAAGCACTTCGCCGTCTGCGTCGTGCGGACCAGGATCGGGTCCTTGATCACATGCATGGTATGGCAGCTGACGCAGGCCAGATTGGCGTTCTGATGGGCGCTGTCGGCCCAGTTCATCCGCTTGGCATCCTGGTGACAGGTCAGACACGCTTCATTGCGGGCGGCGACCGGCGAGGCGTTGGGTCCGTTGAACACGACGGCCGGCAGCACCGGCTTGCCCGCCGCAAAGCCTTCCGCATGTGCCGCACTCGGGCCATGGCAGGATTCGCAGCCATGCTGACCGGCGGGCGAATGGGCGTCGCCCTTCATGCCGTGCGGCGTTTTCAGGATGTCGGTCGCCGGCGATTCATTGTGGCACTGCACGCACGTCGCCGTGCCGTGCTGGCTGTACAGCCCCTCGCCCGGCGATTGCGCCCAGGCCGGGGCCGCAAATCCGAGCGCGACCACACTGAGCAAGACCAGCAACGCGTACCCGACGATGCGATTTCCTGCCGACATACCTCGACCCCGCGATGGATTCCCAGAAAGCGCCCGGAAAGACGACTGCGCTCTGCCTGTTTTATGACGAAGCCGTAAGGAGAGCGACAGTACCAGTGGCGACAGTTTTGATGGTACCAGCCGCATTTTTGCGCGGTTGATCGAAATACCACAGATGTTTGTACGAATGACAAACGGGTGCGGGTGCGGGAAACTACCTATGCGCACACGAGAACTGCGCACGCGGCACAACCGTCAGCCTACCGACGATGTCGCTGATTCGCACACGGCGATTCGGTCGGCGATCGCGTCGACCTGGTCCCAGTCGGTGAATTCAACCACCGCGGCAGGATCGGTGGGACCGCCCGTCATCCTCATGATAAGCCGGATCATGAAACGGTCGAATCGTGAGTAGCGCGGATAATCGAGCTTGCCTGCGACGGCCTCGGCCAGCACCGGCTTAAGCCCATGCTTGTGCAGCACCTTACGCAAGTACGCATTGCCGTCCGCCGATTGCTTGCCGGGTTTTCGCGCGGTCAGGTTGACGGAGATGAAAACCAGCGGCGGTGGCGCCGGCAGTTTGCGCAATCCAGCGAGGAATCGATCCGCCTGCGGCAGGTGATAGCCGTACCGCACCGCTGCCACCACGACGACCAAATCCTCTCCGACCGGCGCGCATCGCGGCGCGGCGAGATCCTGCAGCACGGTCACGATGTCCGCAGCGGCAAGACGGCTGGCGATGCGGTCGGCAATGCGATGGGCCTGACCATCGTGAGAGGCATAGAAAATCTGCATGACGAAGGAACCAGAACGAGGATGGCGTGAGGCGCGGATGGTAGCATCGCGGCCGGCAAGAAAACACCCTCGCAACGTCGTCAGTCATTCGCCAGATACGACGACAGCGCTTCGATCTGATGGTCGCTGAGGGTCTTGGTGGCCTGATTCATCGCCGCGCCGTGGCGCAAATCCGAGCGGAAGGCGCCCATCACCATGCGGAAATAGGACGCGTGCTGGCCGGCGACTCGCGGCGTGGCGCCGGCGCCCTCGCCGGCGCGGCCATGGCATTGCTGGCACGCTGCGACGCCCTTCGCGGGATCGCCTTGCTGGTAGAGCTTCTCGCCCTCGGCGGCCAAGGCGCCACCGGTTTGCGGCGGAGTCGGTTTCTGCGACGCGAAGAATTGGCCGAGGTCGCCGATGGTCTTGTCGTCGAGCGTGCGCGCCGTGCCCCACATATAGCCGCGCGCGTGGGCGTCGTCGCGCTTGTGATCGCGGAAGTTCTTGAGCTGCGCCGCGATGTACGCCGCCTGTTGCCCGTTCAGTCGCGGATAGATCGGAGTTTCGCTGTCGCCCGTCGGGCCATGACACTTCTGGCAGACGCCATTGACGGTCGATTGCGCGAACGGATCGGCAGGCGCGGCAGTGACCACACTGCCCACACCGAACAGCAAGATTCCGGCCGAAGCCGCAGCCACAAGACCAACCGTCCGCACGCGAGGCCCTCCCAATATTGGAACAATTCTAGCATACAGCTGCGCACCCGCCAATGCCGATTTCGGCGGGATTCGGGCACACCTCTGCAGTCGCGCTCCAAGCTGAAGCGACGCGTCGCGTCATGCGATACCGAACGGTTCAGTGCTCTTTCAGATTGGTGGCACGCAGCGTGACCGCGGCCGCACAGAACTCACCCGCATCCTGCGCCTCACCGCCCGCAGCGGCCGGGTTGCGATATTTGAGCGTGAGCTGCTGCCGCGACTTGTTCATGCAGATTTGCGTCAGGGGCAGTGCACTGCCGGCGACGTTGCCGACCACCGCGCCGCAAATGATCGCCTCGCTGGCGACGGTCTGCTTGAGCTGGGCGACCTGGAAGTAGTCCCTGGCGGTCTTCAGATACAGGTATCCCGCCCCGCCGATCGTCTGGACGTACTGCACGTTCTTGCCGTCGTTGCAGGTGGCAACCCAGGTCGTCGCCTGCGCGGCGACGGCCGTCGACGCCATCAGCGCCGCAAAAAGGATGAACTTTTTCATTGTCGGTCTCCATACCTTCGGGCTGTACGCGAGAGCCGGGCCGCGTGCCGGCGTTTGAACCAACGCGGCCAATTCTATACCCAGCATACGGACAATGCCGCCGACTTCCGGTCGCTACACTTTGACGCGAACCGCACGGCCGTAGTAGGAGCAAACAAACCGGCTGTCGCACACGCCGCGAACCCTTGCTGGCAGCGCGATCGTTTGCGATGATGACGGCAACTCGGTATTCGCATCCGGCCGAGGGCGGAGACTTTCATCATGTACGCCAATCGCAAGCGACTCGACGTCCTGAAGGATATTTTTCTGTTCTTCGCCGCACCGGTTATCGCCTTGGCTTATCTTGTACTTTTTCCCTACTACGCGGCCGGCATGGTGCGCCGGGCGTGGGCGGCCAAACACAAGGCGCCGGCGAATCCGTGACCCGCGTTTCGCATGGCGGACGGGCCCGGTTGCTGTGCGCGGGAATTTTCGGATGGGCCGAATACGTGTAGATAAGACGCGAAGCGGATCTGCGGACGCCGACATATTCCGGGGTTGCGCGCACATACCGACAAGGGCTGGGACCGTCATGGCCGCGATTTGCAACTCAAGCCGGTTAGCTCGGCACATATACAACTGGAGCCTTATCGTCGGCCTGTTGACCGTACTGGCCGCTTTCGTCTCCCCGGCCCAGGCGCTGTCGCCCGACGACCAGAAATGCCTCGCCTGCCACCAGAACGCGATGGAAAAGCCGCTCGCCAATGGCGAATCGCTGTCGCTGCAGATCCACCCCGACAAATTCGCCGGCTCGGTGCACGCCATGTTGGGCTGCGCCGCCTGTCACAGCGATATCGACATCACCAAACACCCGGCGGGCGTGATGCCGATCGCAGGCAAGCACGAATTCTCGGTCAAGCGCTCCGAGGTCTGCGCCACCTGCCATGCCGATCAGGCAACGCAGTGGAGCCACAGCGTTCACGCCTCGCTGGTCCGGCTGGGCAATCCCCTCGCCCCGGTGTGCACCAGCTGTCACAATCCGCACGCGGTGGTGCACGGCGTGGCGCAGTCGATGGCGACAGTGCCGTGCAAGACTTGCCATAGCGATGTTTTTGAAGCGTACGCGACCAGCATCCATGGCACGCTGCGCGCCGCCGGCGTCA
Organism: Rhizomicrobium sp.; assembly: GCF_056722145.1. Classification (NCBI taxonomy): domain Bacteria; kingdom Pseudomonadati; phylum Pseudomonadota; class Alphaproteobacteria; order Micropepsales; family Micropepsaceae; genus Rhizomicrobium; species Rhizomicrobium sp. Next base: position 10,351 of record NZ_JBWZET010000200.1, read on the forward strand.
CCCAGGCTCCGCTCTGCTTCAACTGTCACGGCGCCCACGACATCAAGGTGCCGACCGCGGGCGCCGGCCTCAAGGCGACCTGCTTCGGCTGTCACAAGGATGCCGAAGCCAAGCACGCCAACTGGCTGCCCAACAGCCAGCTGCATTTTACGGTCGTCGCTTGCGTCGCCTGCCATTCGCCGCGGGCGCACCGCAAGGTCGATCTGGTGCTGTTCAACAGCTCGACCAAAGAAGATTCGTCACGGCCGCTCGGCGTGCCGGAATTCGAAAGCGGCGCCGGCGCCACCGGACTGCCGGCCGCGACGATCGTCACCGTGCTGCAATCCTTGAACCAGCCCGGTGTCGCGACCAAGACGGCGATCCGCGGCCGTCTCGATGTGACCAGCGGCGTCGAGGCGCATCAGCTGGCGCCGGCCGATCAGGCGATCAGCAATTGCGCCACCTGCCACAAGGCGGGTTCGGAGGCGTTCCAATCGGTCACCATCTCGGTGGCGGGCCCCGGCGGCATTCCGGTCAGCTACGACGTCAACAAGGAGGCGCTGCACTCGGTGATGTCGCTCAACGCGATCGGCGGTTTCTATGCCATCGGCGGCACCCGCATCACCCTGCTCGACGTGCTGTTGGTGCTGGCCATCATGGTCGGCGTCGGCATCCCCATTCTGCACATCATCATCCGCTGGCTGGCGCACCGGCCGGGCGACAAGGCGGGCAGCCCCCCGAAGGAGCCGTAGATGCACAGGATGTACCTTCACCCGCTGCCTTTGCGGCTGTGGCACTGGACCAATGCTCTCGGCATGGTGATCCTGGCGCTGACCGGCATCCAGATCCGCTATGTCGGAACCATCGACGTGGTGTCGTTCCACACCGCGGTAGTGATCCACAACTACACCGCGTTCGTGGTCATCGCGAATTTCTTCGTCTGGCTGCTGTTCCACCTGTTCACCGATCAGGCGCGCAACTATCACGCCGAACTCAGCCCGCGGCAGATGTTCGAAGGCTGCCTGCGCCAGCTCGTCTATTACGGCTACGGCATGTTCAAGGGCCTGCCCAACCCGTTCCACGTCGGCATCTATCGCAAGTTCAATCCGCTGCAGGCCCTCACCTATCAGGTGGTGATGCTGGTGTTCGTGCCGCTGCAGATCGTCACCGGCCTCTTGCTGTGGGACGTGACGCGGTTTTCCAGAATCGTCGATTTCGTCGGCGGCGTGCGCGTGGTCGATACCGTGCATGTGCTGATCTTCACCGTGATCTGCTGCTACATCCCGTTCCATGCCTATCTCGCCACCCTCGGCCGCACGCCGATGGAACACATCAAGGCGATGATCACCGGCTACGAAGAAACCGAAGACGAACCGGGCGAAGAGAAGAAGGACTAATTCGCCGCCTTCAGCGCCCGCGCCAGCATGGCGATGCCTTCGCGCAACCGCTCGGGCGGGAGCGCGGCGTAGTCCAGCACAACGGCGGTTTCGTAGAACAGGCTGTCGCACCACTGCGCATCGGCGATGGCGGTGAGGCGCACGCCGGCCGCAGCGGCCTTGTCGCAAACCGCCGACGCGGGGCGCAGCGATTTCGGCAGCAGCCACGTCAGGCGCGTGCCGGACGAGGTTCCGATCAGATCGACATCGCCGAAATTGCTCTTCAGCGCGGCAATCAGGGCGTCACGCCGCTCGAGATAGGTTTTGCGCAGCCGGCGCAGATAGTGATCGTATTCGCCGGTGGCGATGAGACTGGCGACTACCGTCTGCTCGAAGCGCTGGCCGCCCTCCATGGTCATCGCCTTGATGGCGGCAACGCTGGCGGCAAATTCGGCCGGCACCACCAGATAGGCAACGCTCATCCCGTCGCCGAGCACTTTGGCAAACGAACCGGTGTGAAAGGCCAAGCCATAGGAATCGAGCGCCGCCAGCGGCGGATGGGCGACGCCGGTATAGCGGAACTCGCCGTCGCAATCGTCTTCGATGATATAGGCGCCGGCACCTCTGGCCCATTCGATCAGGCCGGTCCGCCGCGACATCGGCATGGCGCCGCCGAGCGGGCTCTGGCGCGCCGGCGTGACATAGGCAAGGCACGCCTGCCCGCCCGGCAGCTGGTCGACATCGAGGCCCTGTTCGTCGACGGCGACACCGAACACGTCATCCGTCCGCAGACGGAATATGTCGGCGACGCCGGGATCGCCGGGCGCTTCGATCACCACGCGCCCGCCGCGGCGCAAAAACAGCTCGGCCACCAGGCTGGCGGCATGGCGGCGCCCCGACACGATCACCACCTGCTCCGGCAAGGCGAGGATGCCGCGCGTCGCCGCCAGATGATCGGCCACTACCCGGCGCAGCGATTCAACCCCGGCCGCAGGCGCGGCAGCGGCAAACACGGCCGGATCGGCGTCGAGCACGTCGCGCATCCGCCGCAGCCAGACTTTCGCCGGCAAGGCGTTGGCCGGGTTCGTCGCCGCCGGTCCGAAGTCGAACCGCACCGCCGTCTTGACCGGCGCGGGCGCATCGCAGGCGATGGCAGTCGGATACAGCGCGGCGTGACGCGGCGCTGTGCCATTGACAACCGGCGGGGGCCGGGCGCCGTCCGGCAACGTCGGCGAGACGAAAGTCCCCACCGCCGGCCGGGTCTCAAGATAGCCTTCGCTGATCAGCCGTTCATAGGCGAACAAAACGGTGCGGCGCGACACGCCGACCTGTTCAGCCAGGAAGCGAGTCGCGATGACGCGGGTGTTGGGCTTCAGCCGGCCCGTCAGAATAAGCTGACGGAGCTGCTCAAATAATTGATCGTGAAGGGGAATTTCGGCAGATCGATTGAGTTGCAGCGGCAGGTTCATGGCCGTTTCTGCCCCCTGCCAAACCCGGCAGGCCATCCGCTTGAATCCCGACAGCCATAACAGCGCCGGCCCTCCTTAGAGTCAATCTATTCTAAATCCCGGCCGCGATAGCGCTTGCGCCTACACCGACTGCAGCGTCGCGGCGAGGTCCGCCTATTTCGCCTCGAACAGCTCCTGATAGGCGGCTTCGACTGCGGCGACTTCGTCCGCCGTGAGCGCCTTGAATTCGCGGCTCCGGGCGCGATCCGACAGCCGCCCGTCATTCTGGCGGAGAAAGCCCAGCAGCGTGTTCAGCGTGCGATCGGGCATATCGACCAAGCCCTCAAGGCGCACCCGGAAACGGTCGAAGCGGCGCAGAAACTCAGTTTCCTGCGGCAGGTCGTGCTCGATCGTTGCTTGCACGCAGCCATAGAGAAATTCCGCATGCGGCGTGGCGTCGAAGAAGCGATAGAAATCGGCGGTGTCGTTCAGCACGCGAATATTGCCGGTCTCGGTCGCGTCCCACTGGATCAGCGGCAGCAGGCGCGCGGAATAGCTTTCCAGCGTCGTCCGATACGCCGCAATGCGTTCGAGGATCGCGGCCGAAATCGGAAAAATCAGTCCTTCCGGGTTGAACCCGCGCTCGGCCAGGACGTGATGAACGAGATAGCGATGAAGCCGTCCATTGCCATCCTCGAAGGGATGCGCATAGACGAACCCGAACGCAAGCACGGCGGCGGCCACCACCGGATCGAGCTGGCCGGTCTCGATGCGGTCGAATTCGGCCATACCGGCCACCAGCGCCGTCAAATCTTCGGGACGGGCGCTGATATGATCGGGGATCGGCGCTTGCGTGTCGCGGTCATGCGCACCGACAAACCCGCCGCCGCGCCTTAGACCCAGATGCACAAACCGCGCGTCTCCGATCACGAGCTTCTGCAGCCGCAAGAGTTCGTCGAGATCGATGGAGGCCTTTCCGGCCTGCCCGATGGCTCTGCCCCACCGTTCGACACGATTTTGCGGCGGGCGCTCTCCTTCGATGACGTAACTCGATCGGGAATCCTTCAACAGCAGGAAAGAAGCCGTGCGCGCCAGCAGATCGGCCGGGACTTTGGCGACCAGGGCACGGGCGCGGGCCGCAAGGTCCATGGTGACGAAGCGATCCAGCGTCGGCGTGCGGAACACCAACGGGCAGAACTGGGGCGTTCCGGGCAAATTATTGCGGACGCGATGGCGCGGCGAGTTCTCGCCTGCGACGGCGTATTGCTGCTCGGGATCGACCGCCGTGACGTAGGTGCCGGCCGTCGCCGCCGGAACATCGAGCGTTTGGCCCAGCAGCCATTCGTACAAGAACCAAATCCGGCGGGCATAACTGCCGGTCGGCGTTTGCCCAATGATGCGGGCGATGTCGTCGGGCGAACAGCGCTTAAAGAGGCGCTTCAGAACCGCGAGGTCGAGGCCCTCATATTTGAGGGCAAAGGTGAGGTGGCCTTCGAGGCTCGGCTCCGGCGCATGGCGCGGCGTCAGAATTCGCCAGCCTTGGCCTTCAACGAGGCGGTGGTGCAGCCCGATCGCGTGCAGAGTGCGAGGAATGGGCACGGCCAAATCGTAGGCGTCGATCAATGCCGCATAGCCGGCCGGTATCGCCGGTTCGGGCAGGCGTCGTTCGTGAAAAACGCTGACGAGGCCTGAAAAAAGATTTTTTTCTCCGTCTACCATGAAAAACAATTACTGCCGACCGACGCGCACGGCAAGTGAAAAACGATGATTATTTCGAATTCCCTCGAATTTCGATTACATCCCGCCGACGAGGCAATAGCCTATTCGGCCATTGGCGCCGGGCGGGCGTGGCGGACAGCGCCGGCTTGGCGCAAGGCCGCCTCATGCGACAGGCGGCGCTGCTCGGGCGTGATCTGGATGCCTTCGGCGACAATGAACTCGAGCCGGGTGACGCCGATGAAGCGGAAAATGGCGCGCAGATAGGTTTCGAGATGCTCGTTTTCGGGCTGGCTCGAATGGGCGCCGTAGAAACCGCCGCGCGCGACCGCGACAATCACCCATTTGTCGCCGCACAGCCCGACCGCGACGCCTTCCGGCGTGTAGCGGAAACTCCGCCCGGTGATCACGATGCGGTCGATCCACGCCTTCAACTGGGTCGACACCGTGAAATTGTACATCGGCGCACCGATCACGACGATGTCGGCGGCGAGAAACTCGTCGAGCACCGCTTCGCTCGCCCGCCGCAGCACCTCCGACGGATCGGCGCTCACGGCGCTGCCCGCCAGCGGATACTTGGTGGGAAGCATCGCCAGCGTCAGATGCGGCAGCGGCGCCGCCACCAGATCGCGATAGCTGACCTCCACGTCCGGCAATGAGGCGCGGATCGACGCGACGATGGCGGCCGAGACCGAACGGCTGATGGAGGTCTCGCCGAGAATACTGGAATCGAGATGGAGGAGTTTCATCGTCGCGCCCGGATGGTTGGGTGACCGGCTTCAGCGAAAGGTATTGTTCGAGACGTGATTGCCCTTCAGCCAGCGCCACAGGTCTTCGTGGGCCGTCTGGCGTCGCTCGGCGTTGATCTTGTCGGACCCGGGCGCATCGAGCGCAAACTCGAGGATCATGCCGTTGGGATCGACGATATAGACCGACCGGCAATAGCCATGCTCGAGCACAAAGGTGTCGGGTTCCTTGTAGCCGGCGAGCTTGATGCGCTCCTCGATGGCGTTCTGCGTATCGGCATCGACATCGAGCGCGATGTGATGGAACGGCGAGAACGGCAGCTTGGGGCCGAACTCTTCGGCGTCGTCGGGATCGGCGAACTGGAAGAAGGCAAGCGCACCGCCGTCGCCGATGCCGAAAAAGCAGTGGCAATAGACGCGCAGCTTGCCGAACAAAACATCGGACTCGCTCCAGGTGGCGACCAGCGGCAGTCCGATGACTTCCTCGTAAAACTTGCGCGTCTTCTCCATGTCCTTGGTGACGTAGGCGTTGTGATGCAAGCGGTTCGGCAGTTTGGCTTCCGTTCCCATGGTCTCTCCCGTCTGTTGTTCTACCAGAAACGTTTCGACGCGATCCGGGCGCCCTCGGCGAGCGCCGCAAGCTTGGCATAGACGACATCGGGATCGACGCCGCCCGAGCCGACATGAATGGAAAAGCCGCAATCGACTCCCGCCATGACGTTCTCGCGCCCGAGCAGATTGGCATAGCGCCCGATGCGGTCGGCGACGAGTTCGGGATGCTCGATGTAGTTGGACTGGCATTCGATCACGCCCGGCACCATCACTTTGCCGTCCGGCGCCTTGATGCTTTCGAAGATGCGCCATTCATGGGCGTGCCGCGGATTGGCGGCCTCGAACAGGATCGCCCTCGGCTTGGCCAGCGCCAGCACGTCGATGATGTCGGCGAACGGCACGTCGCAATGGTGAGGGCCCGGATAATTGCCCCAGCACATGTGCATCCTGAGCTGGTCGGCGGCAATGTTGCGCACCGCATGATTCAGCGCCTCGATGTGGAGCTGCATGCGCTTGCGGAATTCGGCCAAGTCGAGATCGGCATATTGGACGTGCCGGCCCATCGCCAGATCGGGACAATCGAGCTGCAGGATCATGCCCGCCGCAGCGATGGTCTCGTATTCGAACCGCATCGCGTCGGCGATGGCATAGAGGTATTCCTCGTGGGTCCTGTAATACTCGTTGCGGAAGAACAGCGAGATCACACCGGGCGACGCCGCCGACGAGAACTGGCCGGCCGCCGTCTTGCCGTGCATCGCCGCCGCCATGTGCTCGACATCGCGCTTGGCCGATGCAAAATCCTTGACCGCGATCGGGCCGTTGCAGGCGGGCGTCTTGCGCGCCTTGCGGCCGGGATTGGCGAACACGCGCTCGGCCGTTCCGGGAAATTCAGCGAGGTCCTGGAAAACATAGCTCGTGCCGCTGCCGCCGAACCCCGCGAGCCGGTCTTTCACATAAGTGGCGTAGCTCGGCTTCGACATCTCGCCGTCGTTGACGATATCGATCCCGGCCTCGATTTCACGCCGCACGGTTTCGTCGATCGCGTCGCCGACGCGGACATCGAGCGCCGGCGCATCGACCGGCACACCCTCTTCCTTCGCATACATCATGCGAATGAGATCGTCCGGTCGCGGCAGGCTGCCGGTGTGCGTGGTCAGGAAGCGATCCGTGCTGTGCAGCATGTTTTTTCGCATACCGAAGATAACTTCGGATAGAAGCGTAATGCGACGGCGCGCAAAATGTAAAGAATGCCGTTAGGGAGCCTTCACTCGGATTTGCGCCGGCCATCGTAAGTGATCGCGTCGGCCGCGGCGTGGGACATCACGAAACCGATCGGCCGTTCCCGCTCTTCCTGCAGATGCGCCAGCAGACCCGCGGTGCGCGCCAGAATCGAAATCGACTTCAGCGCGGTGACCGGAAAGCCGATCTCCAGCAGGATCGCCGGAATGACGCCGTTGATGTTGATCGGCAGCGCGCGGCCGAGCGCTTCGGGCAGAACGCTTTCCACGGTGCGCAACATGCGAAGATAAGGCCCGTCGAGCCCGCGTTCGGTCGTCAGCGCCAGCAACAGATTGGCGCGCGGATCGCCGCCCGAATGCTGCGGATGACCGAAGCCGGGTATCGGCGCTTTCACCGCCCGCATCGCCCGAATCCGCTCCAGCGCAGCAGTTTTCCCATCGCCGCCCGCATCGACCAATTCGGCAAGGAACTGCCCCGCCGCCTCGGCGCTGCCGAGCACGACCGATCCCGAGCCGAGCAATCCTGCGGCGACCGCCCCTTGCAGCGCTTCGGGGGCTGCGGCCAGAGTCATGCGCGCCGCCTGAACGCTGGGAACGAGCCCGTGCTCGGCAATCGCCACCAGCAGCGCGTTGACGAAGAAGCGCTGGGTCTCGTCCGGGCGCACGCCCATCAGCAGCAGGAAAAAATAATCGACGAAATCGATCCGCCCGATCAGCTCGGCGCAGAGGTCGTGACCGCGCACGGTGATCGACGCCGCATCGGAGGTGGAAATGGCGGTGAAGGGGGCGTCCTGCTTGCCGATGCGCATGAGGTTCTCCGTTGCGTGGGTGACCGAATAATTCCAAATACCGAAATTGACTTCGGCATGCGGAAAATTCTAGTTTGCCGTCGAACCAAAGAAAAGAGCGGCCCTGCCGCAACGGAAGCGGCGGACGCTGGCGGAGTCTGCATGATCAAGGTGCTCGAAGGCGTTCGCGTTCTGGAAATGGGAACGTTCATCACCGGCCCGGCGGCCGCCATGTTCCTGGCCGATCTCGGTGCCGACGTCATCAAGGTCGAGCGGCCGCAGACCGGCGATCCCTTCCGCGCCTTCAACGGCGGCCTCTACAGTCCGCATTTCCAGACCTACAACCGCAACAAGCGCAGCCTGACGCTGGATACCCGCCATGCCGGCGATCTTGCCGTGTTCGACCGGCTGGCGTCGGACGCCGATGTCTTCATCGAGAACTTCCGGCCCGGCGTCGCGGAAGACTTGCACGTCGGCAGTGAGCGCCTGCAGAAGCTCAATCCCGCCCTGATCTATTGCGGCATCTCGGGCTTCGGGCCTGATGGTCCGGACGCCGACCGCCCCGCCTATGACACCGTGGCGCAAGCAGCGAGCGGCTGGCTGCGGCTGCTGATCAATCCCGCCAATCCGCGCGTGGTCGGACCCGCCATCGCCGATGCGATCACCGGCTTCTATGCCGCCTTCGGCATTCTCGGCGCCTTGCACGAACGCCAGCATACCGGCCGCGGCCGGCGCATCGATGTGTCGATGCTCGAAGCGATGTGTCATTTCAATCTCGACGATTTCACGCATTACTTTGCCGACGGCGAGATCATGGGGCCGTTCAGCCGGCCGCAGGTTTCGCAGTCCTATGTTTTCGAATGTGCCGACGGCAAATGGATCGCGCTGCATATGTCCTCGCCGGAAAAATTCTGGCAGGGGCTCGCCGCCGCCATCGAAAGGCCCGACATTTTCGCCGATCCGCGTTTTGCCGACCGGCCCGGACGCATCGCGCATCAAGACGCGCTGATCGCGCTGATGGGCCCGATCTTCAAACGACAGCCGCGCGACGAATGGTGCAGCCGCCTGGAGCGCGAAGGCGTGCCGTTCTCGCCGGTCTATGACGCCAGCGAGGCGCTCGAAGACCGCCAGGCGAAGCATCTGGAAATCGCCGTCGAGGCCAATCATCCCACCATGGGACGATTCCGCAGCGTGCGTTTCCCGGTGAATTTTGATGGCCAGCATCTCTCCGAGATCGTGCCGCCGCCGACACTGGGCGAACACAACGACAGCATCCGCAGCGACTTCTGGCGGCAACGGCGCAACTCTTCCGCGGATGCAGCGGAATAGGACGCGGCGCATACATTTATTCGCATAGCGAAATTGACTTCGTTTTCCGAAACATTCACATTTTGAGGAACGGCAAGTCCGCGTCAGCCGGACGGGATCCGGCGCCGAGCGCCGAAACGGGGAAGCGTCACATGACACAGACCAAGTCACTCTTCTGGCGTTACGCGTTGAGCACCACCGCATTGATCGGTTCGTTGTGTGCGGCAACACCCGCCGATGGTCAGGAAAGCGGCGGTGCAAGCGGCGCCGAAACGCTGGCCGTCGAAACGGTCACCGTCACCGCGCGCGAGCGCAAGGAAGACATCCAGAAGGTGCCGGCCCAGGTCACCGCCTTCACCTCCGAAACCATCGAAAACAAAGGCGTGCAGACGCCGACCGATTTTCTTTCCGCCGTGCCGAACGTGACCTTCATCCCGACCCAGAATGCCGGCACCAGCTTCATCGTGATCCGCGGCATCTCGCAGGCGCGCAACAGCGAACCCTCGGCGGCGATCGTCGTCGACGGCGTGCCGATGACCCAGCCGGCGGCCTTCAACCAGCAACTCCTCGACATCGAACAGATCGAAGTGCTGAAAGGGCCGCAGGGCGCGCTCTACGGCCGCAACGCCATCGGCGGCGCCATCCTCATCACCACAAAACAGCCGACCGACACCTGGGAAGGCCAGTTCACCGCCGGATACGAGAACGGGCCGGGCTTCCGCGTTCAGGGCGTCGTCAGCGGCCCCTTGACCGACACGCTGCGCGTGCGCGCCGCCGCCTCCTATTTCAATACCGACGGCCATCTCATCAATGTCGACACCAAGGATCAGTCGGCGCGCCACATGGCCGATCCGGTCAAGGACTTCAACGGCAAAGTGACCTTCCGCTATACGCCCGACGACCATTTCGTCGCCGACCTGCGGCTGTCGGTGGATCTGCTCAATACCCGCGGTCTCTATTACGTCGTGCCGCCGTTCGGTTCGCCCGACTTCAACAATCCGAACTACGTCAGCCAGCCGATCAACCTCAACAACGCGGGCAAGAACGACCGCAAGATCTACGACGTGTCGCTGAAGCTCGATTATGACACCGATGCCGGCACCTTCACGTCGATCACCGCCTATTCGACGATCTGGGAAATCCTCACCGGCGACGGTTATCCCTTCGATCCCTTCGGCCAGTCGCGCGTCAATTTCGATTTCGACCAGAGCCAGTTCCTCAATGCCAAAACCTTCAGCCAGGAGCTGCGCTTCACCTCGCCGTCCACCGACCGCTTCCGCTGGATCGCCGGCGGCCAGATGTTTCTGACCAACCGCTTCATCGCCACCGGCAACATGTTCGACGTCGCCGACGAAGGCGTGGTGCCGATCTACTACACGCCCAATCCGCCGGTGTTTCAGCCGCAAGGCCAGGTCTCGTTCCTCTCGGACGGTCAGAACCAGTTCGCCTGGGCGCTCTATTTCGACACCTCGACCAACATCACCGAGGCGCTCGAATTGTCGGCCAACTTCCGCTTCGACAGCGACTACCGCCGCAATGTCACCAAGACGCCGCAGGTGTTCCTCACCAACGCGGCGATTCCGGGCGCCACCGGCGACGAGCGCCACCACACCTGGAGCGCCTTCCAGCCACAAGTCGTGCTGCGCTATCAGCTGACCGATGCCATCAACGTTTACGGCAGCTGGAGCCGCGGCTTCCGTTCCGGCGGCTTCAACCAGACCGGCGTCGCCACCGCGGCCAGTGCCGCCGGCTTCGACAATGTCGGCGACATGTTCAACGCCGAAACCGCATCGACCTGGGAGGCCGGCGCGAAAACCACCTGGCTCGGCGGACGGCTGCTGCTCAACGGCAGCTTCTATTACACCACCGACCACAACGATTATTACTTCGTCTTCCTGGCATCCAACTCGACCCAGAATCTCGGCAACATCCAGGGCGTGCGCTTCATGGGCGTCGATCTCGATGCCACCGCGCAGATCACCGACGAACTGTCGCTCAACGCCGGCTTCGGCTACACCGATTCCCGCATTACGGATTTCCCCGGCGCGTCCGGCCCGTTGGTGGTCGGCTCCAAGGCTCCGCTGGTTTCCGACTACACCATGAACGTCGGGCTGCAATACACCCACCCGCTCTGGAACGGCGTTTCGGCGCTGATCCGCATCGACGACAATCTGATCGGGCCGACGGTGTTCGTGATTCCGGTGCCGGCGGCAGGCGAGCCCAATCCGATCGCGCGCAAACCCGTCAACCTGTTCGACCTGCGCATCGGCCTCAAGGGCGACGGCTGGGACGCGACGGTGTGGTCGAAAAACCTCTTCAACACGAAGTACAATACCGAATATTCGACCGGCGGCTTCCTGTTCAAAGGGCAGCCGATGACGTGGGGCATCGATCTGGTGAAGAGGTTCTAGATCAGTCGGGATGGACCGAGCGCAACAGGAACGGCTGGCGGCGCAACGCGGTTTCGATGAAACGGGCGGCGTTGCGCAGCACCGGCAACCGGGTGCGGACCAGTTCCTCCTTGCCGACGCGCGATGTCGCGGTGGAACAATTGATCGCCGCCATGGCGCGCCCCGCCTCGTCGACGATCGGCACCGCGATCGAGATCAGTCCGTAATCAAGCTCGTCCTTGATGGCGGCATAGCCCGTGCGCCGCGCCTCTTCCAAGATTTTGCGCAGCTCGGTTTTCGACGCGACCGTATGCTCGGTAAAGCGGACAAAACTGCAGGTGTTGACGTAATGCGCCCTGACATCGTCGGCCTCGAACGCCAGAATCGTCCGCCCCATGCTGGTGGCATACGCCGGATAACGGGTGCCGACGCCCGCCGCCAGCCGCACCATCCGGTTGGTCGAGACGTGGACGAGATAAAGGATGTCGTGGCCGCTCAAGACTGCGAGCGAGGAGGAGTCGCCGGTCTCGTCGCGCACCGCCTGCAGATGCGGCCGCACCAGTTCGCCCAGGCTCATCGAATCGAGATAGGCGGACGCGAAGCTCATCACCTCCGGCCGCAGCAGGAACTGGCGGCGGTGCTTGGCGACATAGCCGAGCTTGACCAGGGTATTGAGGCAGCGCCGCGCCGCGGCCGGCGACAGATCGGTCGCCTCGGCCACTTCGCTGAGGGTCATCTGCGGCCGCTCGCGCCCGAACGAGCGCAGCACCGAAAGCCCGCGTTCGAGTGTGGAAAGATATTCGCTGTCGTCGTGCCGATCATCGCGCAGCGCGCTGTCTTCGACTTGGGCGGGACCGCGCTTGCCGGTCGTCGGCGTAATTCGTTTTTCCATGTACCGCACTCGAATGCTGTGAACGCTGATTTCGATATACGAAAAAGTCGCCGGTTTTAGAAGATGGAGATTGCCGGACGATGAGTCAAACCCTGTTGCTGCTTCCCGGCATGTTATGTGATCGGGACTTTTGGCGCGCGCAATGCGAGGCCCTGGCGGATCTGGCGACTCCGGCGGTGGCGTCGTACGGGCTGGCCAATTCCATCGCCGACATGGCGGAGCGGGTTTTGGCGGCCGCGCCCGATAGCTTCGCACTGGCCGGGCACTCGCTGGGCGGGCGTGTGGCGTTGGAGATGGTCAAGCGGGCGCCGCAGCGGGTTCAGCGTCTCGCCCTGATCGCCACCGATTATCGCGGTCACGAAAGCGCCGCGGCGCGGGCAATGGAAACCTTGAGCCGGCAGCGCCTGTTGGCGAGCGGCCGCGACAACGGCATGGAGAAACTCGCCCGGCACTGGTTCATTGGTCAGATCGCACCGGCGAAGGCCGGCAATGCGGCGTTGATCGAGGCGATGACGGCGATGGGAGCGCGCCATTCGCTGGCGCAGCTGGAAGCGGAAATCGATGCCGGCCTCAGCCGCCAGGACTACACCGATCTGCTGCCGACCATCACCTGCCCCACCCTGCTGTGCGCCGGCGAAAGCGACTGGCTGCGCCCCGCCGCGCTTCACGCCGACATGGCCGCCCGCATTCCGCACGCCCACCTCGTGATCATCGCCTGCTCAGGCCACATGGTGGCGATGGAACAACCCGAAGCCCTGACCGCCGCGATGCGCGAGTGGCTGGTCACGGAATAGATCAGTCGGATGCGGCGTGGCGATCCAGACCGTCACGCGTCCCCCAGCAGGCCGGCGAACAAGGCAATGATTGGCTCGACGAGATCTTCGCCCTGGGCGCCCAGTTGGCTCAAGGGACCGCAGGCTAAGTTCAGATCATACCCAACCGTCAGCATATGAATCAGCTGCCGGCGCACCTTCGGGCGGCGCGAAACTCGGTGTTGCGACTGGCCGCAGGAGCAACTTCATGCGACTACACTTCCGGCTTTGCCGGCAGCGTAAAATAGAACTGCGTGCCGCCGCCGGGATTCGGCACGGTATCGATTTGCCCCGCATGCGCTTCGATAATGGAACGGCTGATCGAAAGTCCAATTCCCATCCCGCCGGGCTTCGTCGTTGCGAAGGGCTGAAACAAGCGCTCGCGTATTTCGGACGGAACGCCCGGGCCGGTGTCGGTTACGGTCACGATAACGGCCTTGTCGAGAGCCGGCCTGGTCACGACCGTTACAGTCCGTTCCACCGAACCGTTGACCGCGTCGATCGCGTTACGCAGCAAATTGACCATCACCTGCTCGATCTGAACGCGATCCACCTCGACAGGGGGCAGATCGGGCGCCAGATCCAAAGTCGTGGCGATGCCGTCGCTCTTGGAGCCGACCAAGGCGAGCGCGACGGCATCCGAGACAATGGCATTGACATCTTCCAGCGCCCGCCGAGCGTCGCGCTTTTCCACGAAATCGCGCATGCGCCGAATGATTTCGCCGGCTCGGATGGCCTGCTCCGTTGCCTTGCTGATGCTATCCTGCGCCTTTTCCAAGAACGCCCCATCCGGTTTCGCAATCAGCCTCTTGGCCACATTGGCATAGTTGAGCATAGCGGCCAGGGGCTGATTCAGCTCGTGCGCGATTCCCGCGGATACCTGGCCAAGTTCGTGAACACGGGCGACATGCCTGAGTTGCTCGTTGAGCGACACAATGCGCTCGTGCGAAGCGCGCAAAGCCTCTTCCGTCCGCCTCTTCTCGGTGATGTCGCGAATTATCTCAAGCACGCGCGTTGCGCCGTTATCGTCGCGAATGAGCTGTTGGCGCGCGGAAACGACGACCTCATTTCCGTCACGCCCGCGATGAACCAACTCCCCCTCCCACACGCCATTTTCGATCAGATTTGCCCTGACCTCGGGCCACGGTTTCGGGAATTTTGTCGAAAGCAGATCGTGCGTGACGCGCCCCACCGCCTCCTGCTCGGTGAAGCCGTACAACTTTTCAGCACCGTCGTTCCAGGATTCAATGGCGCCGTCGAGATGCCAAACGATGATCGGATCAAAGGAGAGCTTGAGCAGGTCCGCCTGCGTTTTCAGCACATCCTGTATCCGCCGTTGCTCAGTGATGTCCGTATTGGTTCCGAACCAGCGAACCACATTTCCGTTCTGATCGCGCAATGCCCTGATGCGCGTCAGAAACGGACGGAATACGCCATCGGAGCCGCGAATGGGAAAGACCATATCGAACGGTTGGCCCGTTGCGATGGACGCCCGCCAACGCTCCAAGACTGCGGGCAGCACGGCCGGGTCGTGCACTGAGGTCCAGCCCCACCCTTCCATCTGCTGTGGGGTTGTTCCGGTGTATTCGTACCAACCGTCGTTGTACCAAAAGATTCCGCCGTCGGCGTTAGCCATCCAGCACAGCAGTGGTATCGCGTTGGCGAGCGTGCGGAACTGGCGTTCGCTATCCCTCACCGCCACCTCGGCAATCCTTGTTGCTGTAATATCGCGCGTGATTGCGGCAACTCCGGCGACAACTCCCGTATTTTCGCGGATAGGCGCCAAGCTGACGACGATGTACCGGTTTTCGCCGTAGCTCGGTGCAAATTCGGTTTCGAAGCTGACCGTTTCTCCGTGCAGCACCCGGCGCAACATCCGCTGACCGTGCTTATGAACATCAGGGGGAAGCAAGATGTCCATCGGCGCATCGATGACGTCTGCGGCCCTCAGGCCGAACAGCTTTTCTGCGGCGGGATTCCAACTCTTGATCTTGCCATTCTTGTCGATCGCAAAAATTGCATCCGCCGACGATTCTACGATGGCCTCGTGCAGAATACGCACGCCCTGGCGGCTGACGTCGGTCAGGACGATGCAATGCACGACGACGCCGTCCATCTTGACGGGCGAGGAGGACATCAGAACCGGCAGTTCGCCAGACGTGGCGCGGAGATTGACCTCCCGACCCGCTTGCGGCTCCTCGATCAATTGCTCGAACGTAGCTTCGGCGCAATCAACCATGTCGCGCAACGACCGGCCGGTCAGCTTCTCTCGCCGCTGTCCGATCATTCCCGCGAAGGCGGCGTTGCAGTAGAGAATGATGCCGTTATCGGCAACGGTCAGAGCGCCTTCGGCCATTTGGTCGATCAATAGCCGGTACGGCTCGTCCGCGCTTTTCAGCGTGTAAACCGCGGGACGTCCCTCGCGTTCCACCACAAGCGCATCGACCTCGCCACCCCGGATCGCGCGCAGCAGTTCTTCGGCGGAAGCCAGCTTCGCCTTCGTCTCTTCCAGCTCATGCCGAAGAGATAGGTTCTGTTCGTCGTTGTTGATCGACGCCGCGGACATCACACCTTTACTACTCTTACCAGGAGGTCAAGGTCCGACATGTCGCCGAACATGAGGCGCACCGGAACCGGCCGGTAGCGAACCAGAGTCGGGGAAACAACGACATTGGCGGGTTCGGCGCGTTCGGGGTGCTCGTAGAGATCGACAATCTCCAAATCAAATTCGCCGCTGAGTTCTTTGTCACAAAATATCCGGACGTTTGCGACCGCGCGCAACGACCGCGGCGTATTACCCGTCACGAAGAGCGTCAATCCGTAAGGCATGTCTGCCATGAATACGCCTTCAGTTGTTGTTCGCACGCTGCCTTATATCGAGCCCTACAAGAACGCGGTCTTCGTTCGACAAGTCGCCGATGATCTTCTTGATCGGTTCGGGGAGACGGCGGACCAACGTTGGAATAGCCAGAATCTGATCGCCTTCGGCCAGTTGCGGCTGTTGCAAAAGGTCGATCACTTCGACCGAGTAGCGGCCTTTCAGATGTTCATTGCAGATCCGGCTGAGGTTTCGAATTGCGCGAACCGATCTTTCGGTCTGCCCCGCCACATAGAGCCGCAATTCCCAAAACTCCTCGGGCACTTCATCGTTCGGTGGCAGGGTCCCGCTCACGCCTTGGCGCTCGCGTCGGGCATATCTGCAAGGCGAACGCCGTCATTGCTCATTTCGATCTGCCGTACCTGGGCGGAATGCGCCATGCCGCGGGATTTCACGACATAGAGCCGCCTTTCGAGATCGTGGGCCGACCGCATGTTTTGAACTTTGATCCAGGTATCCATCAACGAGGAAATTCGCAGTTCCGGATTGTTGTTCTCGCCCCCCTGCAAAGATGTGAACAGCGCCGTCGTTCCTAGTGACTTGAAATAATCCACCAGGCGCAACACCATGACCTCCGTCTGCGCCTCCGTGCCGCTCGCCAATAACGCCGACAGCGGATCGACGACGACAGCGGCGGGCTTGAAGTCCTGTACCTCCTTCAACATGAGCGAAAGGTGCAGTTCCAAACCGTGCAGGCTGGGTCGGGACGCGAGGCAATGCAAGAGGCCCTTGTCGATCCATTGCTGCAGATCGAGCCCGATGGAGCGCATGTTGCGGACCATCTGAAGCGCGCTTTCCTCAAAACAGAAATAGGTGCAGCGCTGGCCGCGTCGACAGGCTGCGTCGGCGAAGACGGCTGCCAGGGTCGTCTTCCCTGTGCCGGGCCCGCCGCCCAGAAGAATGCTTGCCCCCTTGTAAAATCCCTTACCCTCCAACATGGCGTCGAGAGTGGGAACGCCGCTCGACACCCGTTCGCTGGGGGCGTCATGGTCGAGCCGGAGCGAAGTAACAGGCAGGATCGTAATGCCGTCCTTGTCGATCAGGAACGGGTACTCGTTGGTCCCATGTACGGAGCCGCGATACTTCACGACCCGAAGCCGGCGAGTGGAAAGCTGCTCGATGACGCGGTGATCGAGGACGATCACGCAATCGGAAACATACTCCTCGATCCCGTTGCGGGTGATGCCGCTGTCGCCGCGCTCCGCCGTGATGATCGTCGTCAACTCACGATCCTTGAGCCAGCCGAACAGGCGCGTAAGCTCGGAGCGGATAATCCCGACGTTCGGAAAACCGGCAAAGAGGGAATCGATGCTGTCGAGAACGATCCGCTTGGCCTTCACCTTTCCGATGGCGTGATCCAGACGAATGAACAGCGCTTCCAAATCATAATCGCCGGTTTCGTGGATCGCCTGGCGGTCAAGGTGAATGTGATCCATCGCGAGCAACCGCTGCTCTTGCAGGCCGGCAAGATCGAAGCCGAGCGAGGCGACGTTTGCCGCCAAATCCGAAATGCGCTCGTCGAACGAAACGAACACGCCGGGGTCGCTGTGGTCGCGCGCGCCATGCACAAGGAAGGTCGTTGCCAATAGCGTCTTGCCGCACCCTGGCCCGCCACAAACGAGCGTCGGCCTGCCGGCCGGCAATCCTCCGCCAGTCAGTTCGTCGAGTCCTGCGATTCCGCTTGGCGTTTTGATTACGGGCGTCATTGCGCGATCATCCACAGCCGTTCCTGCCACACTAGCCGGAGTTGAATCGTCCCGAAAGACACACACGGTATCGCGGTGATTTATTCTCTGCAGTAGGTTCCCTAAGGGAACTTTTGGCGGGTTCAAGGCTGAAGCGACAGCCAAACCGGCCGGTTTCCGGTCCAAGCTCGGTCGCGCGTCGCTCCATATTGCCGACAAGCGCAATCCGCCTGCCCTGGCCCTCAATGGATCAAATCCCGGCCGCACATTGCAACGCGAACTGCGCCACCGTTCCGGTTCAGATGCCGATCATCTTCACAGTGATGTGTGCAAAGCCGTTACGACAGGAGCCCGCAACGCCATGCCAAGGAGCGACCGGATCCTCAAGTTGGCAGCTCATCGAGTCCAACGATCAAGCATTGCTTGAGGGTTGCCTCGTGCAACGCCGGCTCGCCTCAGAACGGACCGTAATACAACCGCCCCTCGTCCCCCAGCAGTTACTGCACCCGCCACACCTTCGCAACGACAGCCCTGATGGCTGGGGTCAATCTGGCGTACATCGCTCGGCGACTTGGCCACAAGGACACGGCGATGTTGTTGAAGCACTACGCGCGCTGGATCGACGGCGCCGATCGAGGCGCCGAAGCGCGCAAACTCGATGCGGCATTTAATTCCATTTGGTCCCGAGGGCGATCACCCTCAATAAAATTAAGGACTTAATGGCGGGAGCGACGGGGCTCGAAACTGTTCTCCCGGAACAAAAAGAGCCCGTTTCCTGCGGCCTTCCGCGGAAAGCCTGGATTTCGACTCCCGTGGAGTCCCATGGGCTACCGGAATTTGTACCAGAATTTGTACCAAGCCCTTTCAGACCCAATGCACCGGCGCCGAAATCACCGCCTCGTCCGCATGGCACATCTGACACCGGAAGGCCGTCACCGGCTCGCGGAGTTTGAGGTCGCGGGCCCGCCGCGACATCTTCATCAGCCCCCGGGTCCAAAACATCTTCTCGTGCCCGCACCGAAGGCAGCGGACATAGACCGTCAGGTCAGCCATCGCCGCCTGCTCCACCGTGTCCACCGGCCCTCTGTATCGCCTGAAGCCCATAAGAACAGTTTGAGAACAAGCCGGGCTGAGGAGTCCAGCCGCTAGCCCTGGCGTATGTGGCCAGTGCACGCCCCACCAAGTCTTGAACTCGCCCCGGCGGCAGAAATGCGCTATACCGCAGGTTGCCACGGCAGCCGCAGGCGTGGAGACGCAAACCGGCCCTGGCGCGTGTGTCACGACGGCCGAGAAAAGGCCGCCTATGGCGGGCCTCTGGGAGGCCGTGGGAAGGGGCAGCCAATGACGACGGCAACGACGATTCTGAACGGCTACTATTTCGCGATCATTGCCCTCGCGGTCGCCGCTGTCGCCGGCTACTGGGTCAGGGAGACCGCGCGGACCTGGGGAATGCACTGGCGCGACGGCGAGGCCTGCCCTCATTGCGGCAAGCCGCTGGAGCTCGGCCGCGGCAGCTCGCTTCTGACGTTCGGCCGGCCGGTCGCCTGGCTGCGGTGCTCGGGCTGGCCCAAATGCGATTTCTCGACCCGGCGCGTAGCCGCCTATCCCGAGCCCGCAAACGAAAACGCCCGGCGGGCATCCCCACCGGGCGTTCTGTCAAGGCGATAGGCCGAACCGTCAACCGGATCAGCGATTCGGTAAAGTCACGGGATTTTCCAGAACAGCTTCACTAGACCGATGATTGCGGCGACGAAGGTCGCGATCGCGCCGATCGCCGCGAAGATGCCCATGAGGAGGCGCTTACCCCCGTTCATCTGGTCGAGAACGGTTCGGATAGCGCGGATGTCTGCCTGCACGATGTCCATGCGCTTGGATTGGTTGTCCATCGCCTCCTCGAGGCGCGCCAAGCGCTCGCGATAAACCGCATGTGGTTCGTCACCGTTTGCCATTGGCGCCCTCCATATTCTTGGTGTTGCCGGTCAGCTTGACTCGCAGTTCGTCGTAGAACGACTGCCAGGAATGGGCGCATCGGTCCTTGGCCTTCGCGCTGGTCCGCTGGTCACCTATCGCCTTGGCCGACTGCGCCTTGTCCAGCGCCGTCCCAGGTGCGCCCGGAAGATCAGGAACCTGCTCTTCGGTGCATTGGCGCAGGCCCTGCGGGGCGTCGTCCAGCTGCGGCGTGACGGCTTCAATGGATTTGGCGCAGCTCGTCAGCGAGATCAGCAACAACACACACATCGCCCGCGTCAGGGCGCGCTTTGGCTTCTTCGGCAACATGGGTGACCACCTTCTTGTTCTGGGTGTCGATTTGTTTGTCCGCGTCGGTGCGTGCTTCCGAG
>NZ_JBWZET010000201.1:0-8165 GCF_056722145.1 Rhizomicrobium sp.
GTATAACGGCGTCCAGGTGACTGTCGACTCGGGTGGCACGCTCAATCTCTTGAACACCGACACCGCCCTGACCGCCACCACGGTCACGGTCGCCAAGAACGGTACCCTCAATCTCGGCGTCAATCGCCAGCTCACCTCGAGCGGCATGATTGCGGCCGATGCGGTCAGCTTCGCCAACGGTGCCAATCTCGGCGTGACCTATGCGAGCTTCCTGCCGAAGACGGCACAGAACTCGAACAATACCTATCAGTTCGTGCTGATGTCGGCCGACAAGGGCCAGATGACCATCGGCCAGAGCGTGATCGATACCTTCAACAACAAGATCGACACCAACGGCAACTCGACGCGGCCTTACCTGCTGTCGATGGCAACCATGTGCAACACCGGCAACGGGACCTGCTCCGGGTTCACGGCGCCGGACAGCACCAAGGATTACCTGCTCATCAACGTGAAGATGAAGTCGGCGGCCGATATCGGGTTGACCACCGGCAGCATGGCGATCACGCCGATGCGCAACGTCACCACTGGCGGCACGACGTCCTTGTTCGAACAGGCCAATCTGGCGCTGGCGGTCGATGACGATCTCGGCTCTGCCTTCCTCAATGGCATTCACAACGCCAAGGAAGCGGCCAAGGCCTATAACGACATGGCGCCCGGCGTCACCGGCGGCACGCGCGCGATCGCGATTTCGATCACCGATTCGGCGACCGGTCCGGTGGCGGCGCGCCAGCGCGCCCTGCGCATGTATGGCAAGACCAGCGGCGACTTCACCATCTGGGGCCAGGAATTTGTCCAGATGATCAAGGATCCGGGTACCGGTGCGGTCGACACCAACACCGGCTTCCGCACCAATCCGGGCTTCAAGGATCATGGCTTCGGTCTGTCGCTCGGTATCGACAGCGGCAGTCCGAAATACGGCTGGTACGGCGGCGCCATCACCTTTTATGCCGGCGACGTCAATGAACTGGCGCGTGATGCCCACGAAAACCAGCAATGGTACCTGCTCAGCCTCTATTCGGCGTGGCGCGGCAAGGGCTTGTTCCTCGACACCAAGCTGGATGCCGGCTACGGCCACATCGACGGCAAGCGCACCATCACCTTGGCGCCGACGTCGAGCACGTATTACGTGCGCCAGGCCGACAACACCCATGCCGGTGCGTTGATTTCGGGCTCGGTCGTGACCGGCGCGATGTTCTCCTACGGCGCGGCAACCTTCATGCCGCAGGTGAATATCGACGGCCTCTATGTCCGCGAAGAGGGCTACACCGAGAAGAATCCTTCGACGACCACGGTCGGCGACGGCTTCGATCTCAAGGTCGGCCAGTACTACGCCAAGTCGCTGCGGGCGTTCGTCGGCTTCAACGCGCGCTACGACCTCAAGCTGTTCGACATCTATCTGCAGCCGGAAGCGCGCGCTGGCTATCGCTACGACTTCGTCAGCGATCCGGTGAAGCTGAAGGCAGCATTCGCCTATTCCGACACCACGGCGCCGATCCCGGCGGCGGGCGA
Source organism: Rhizomicrobium sp. (assembly GCF_056722145.1). Lineage (NCBI taxonomy): Bacteria > Pseudomonadati > Pseudomonadota > Alphaproteobacteria > Micropepsales > Micropepsaceae > Rhizomicrobium > Rhizomicrobium sp. Next base: position 1,510 of record NZ_JBWZET010000201.1, read on the forward strand.
CACCTTCGAGGTGACCGGTCCGGATCCGAGCCGCGGCAACTTCGTGCTCGGCGGTTCGGTCTCGACCACCAGCGATACCTGGACCCTCGGCCTCAGCTTCGACCTCGTGAAGGGCGACAACGGCGCCTTCCAGCAGGTCGGCACCCTGCATGTCCTCGGCCGCATCTGAGGACGAGCGTCTAGCAAGTCGTAAGTAGCGAATAGGGGCTTGACCGGTTCATCCAGTCAGGCCCCTTTTCCTATTCCCTATTTGCTTTCGCCAGTGCCACGAACCGGTCGACATCGTCTGCCGGCGTCGCAAAGCTCGTCACCAGCCGCACCAACGTGCGCCCGTTCGCCGGCGGGCCCCAGTCGTAGAACGCGGCTCCGGCGGCGCGCAGGCGCTCGGCGAGGCCGTCCGGCAGCCACACGAACACCGCGTTAGCCTCGGCCGGATGCGCCAGCTCGACGCCCTCCAAGTCGGCGAGACCGGCGGCGAGGCGCCCGGCCAACGTGTTGGCGTGGGCGGCGTGGCTGAGCCAGCGGCCGTCCTCGAGATAGGCGTCGAGCTGGGCCGAGACGAAGCGCATTTTCGACGCCAGGTGGCCGCTCTTCTTGCGCCGGTATTCGAAATCGCCGGCCAGCGCCGGATCGAAGAACACCACCGCCTCGGCTCCCATGGCGCCGTTCTTGGTGGCGCCGAAGCTCATCACGTCGACGCCCGCTTTCCAGGTCGCGGCAGCAGCGGAAACGCCGAGCCGCACCAGCGCGTTGGCGAAGCGGGCGCCGTCGAGATGGACTTTCATGCCGTGGCTGTGGGCGAGATCGGCCAGCGCGACGATCTCGGCGACGGAGTAGACGGTGCCGAGTTCGGTCGATTGGGTGAGCGATAACACCGCCGGCTGGGCGTGATGGACAAAACCCTTCAGGCTGTGCGACAGCGCTGTCGCAAGCGCTGCGGGCGTCAGCTTGCCGTGTTCGCCTTCGATGCCGATCAGCTTGGCGCCGTGGGTGAAGAACTCCGGTGCACCGCATTCGTCGACGGCGATATGAGCTTCGGCGTGGCAAAAAACCGCCCCGTGCGGCGGGCATAATGTGGCCAGCGCCAAGGCGTTAGCGGCGGTGCCGCTGAGCACCGGAAAGCTCGCCACCGGCCGCTCGAACAGGGCCGAAAGTCTTTCGCGGACGCAAAAAGTGATGGGATCGTCGCCGTAGGACGGAGCTGGCCCCGTACCGGCGGCGGCGACCGCGGCGAGGATTTCGGGCCACACGCCGTAGGCGTTGTCGGAAAGGAAATTCATGCTGTCCCCCAATTCTCGGTGCGCGTTTACCAGCTGCCGGTGCTGGCCATCGAGGCCCACGGCTCGGCGGCGGCAAGCGCCGGCCCGTCCTGCAAGAGCTCGATCGAGATGCCGTCGGGCGAACGCACGAACGCCATGCGCCCGTCGCGCGGCGGCCGATTGATGACGACGCCGGCAGCCTGCAATTTGGCGCAGGTTTGATAGATGTTTTCGACTGCAAAGGCGAGGTGGCCGAAATTGCGTCCACCGCTGTAGGCCTCGGCGTCCCAATTGTATGTAAGCTCAACGAGTGGTGCCTTTTCGGCGGCCGCGCGCAGCGCGTCGCCGGGGGCGGTCAGGAAGACAAGGGTGAAGCGGCCGGCTTGGCTGTCCATCCGGCTGGCCTCGGCCAGGCCGAGCTTGGTGCAGTAGAAGTCGAGCGCCGCGTCGAGATCGGCAACCCGGACCATGGTGTGGAGAAAGCGCATCGAAACCTCTGTTTTGCGGGCAGGTTGAGATAGCCAGTTAGGCAATCTGCAAAGAAATTCCATATTGCAGCGCACCACAAACCGCCGGGTGGGACGATGGATCGCACGCGAAAACCCAATGCGCGCAACGATCTTTTCACCTGCCGCAGAGCAGAAAGCGCCGTCCCGTGCGGCCGTCCGCCACAACGGGGCTGCCCCGAATTGGACATTTTCTCTTGCGTTTTATCTGCCGTTGTTATGAAGCGTGCGCCGCCGAGGAACGTCTTGGAAGTCCAAGACAATGTTAACCAAACTTCGCAACACTGGCATTTGTCAATGGACCCCCTGGACCGGCTGGCGAACGATGTTTACGATTGCGTAACCGACGACGCGCTCGGGGTGAGCGCCCGGTGGGGGACGCGTGAGCTTGGTCTGTTACTGCAGCGGGGCCTGGCGCGTTAGCGCCGGGTCGAATCTATACAAGGTACCGGTAAACACCCATGGAACAGCCACTACACACCATCAACAGAGCAAACCCGTCGATCTTTTCGCCTCAGCGCCTCCCGGCGTTGATCGCGTCGGGTGCGCTTGTCGTGCTTTCGGGGTGGGCCCTTTCGGCCGGCCTGGCGCAGAAGCTGATCGACAAGCTGCCTGACGAAATCAAGATCGACGTCTTGAAGGAAAAGATCGAGAAGAAGGAGCCGCCGCCGCCGCCGCCGGAAATGAAAGCGCCGCCGCCGCCCTTCGTGCCGCCGCCGGATATCGTCATTCAGACCGAGACTCCGCCGCAAACCACCGCCATCACCACCCAGTCGAAGGTGAACACGCCGCCGCCGATCTCGTCGCCGGTGTCCATCGGCAAGCCGCACGTCTGCTTGCAGGATTATCCTGCAATTTCGGTGCGCCTGGGTGAGCAAGGCACGACCACGATCGGGTTCACCATCACGCCCGAAGGCCGCGTTGAGAACGTGCATGTGGCGAACTCGAGTGGTTCCGAACGTCTGGATAACGCCGCCGTCAACTGTGCTGCCTCATGGCATTACAAGGCGGCGGTCAAGGACAACGTCCCCGTCGCTGTTCCGTGGAAAGCGGAAGTGAAGTGGGTTCTGCACTGAGACAACAAGGCAAGCAAAAGCGTTTAAATTCGAAAAGCTACGGAGTAGTACAGCAATGATCTCGAAGAAACTGGCGATCGCAGCCGCTTTCGTCCTTCTCACCGGTCTCAGCGTCGGCCCCGCGCAGGCGCAGGCGACCGCCCCCGACACCTCGGCCCCGGCCGCGACCGCTGCGGCTCCCGCCGCCGGCCAGCAGGTCGTCAAGGCGAATGCCGCCGCCGCGACCGAGAAGAAGAACCCCTACGGCCTCATGCACATCATCGAGCAGAAGAACCCTGTCTCGATGTCGATTCTGATCATCCTGGCGATCATGTCGATCGGCACCTGGTACGTCTTCTTTGTGAAGCTCTTTGAGCAGAACAAGATCCTGGGCCAGGCCAAGACGGTCGAGCGTCGTTTCTGGACCTCGGCCAGCCTGAACGAAGGCATCGAGAAGCTGCCGAAGAACTCGGTGTTCCGCGGTCTCGCCGAAGCCGGCGTCCGTGCGGCCCAGGGCGGCACGACCCTCGTCGGCCTCAACGACTGGATCGCCATGAGCCTGTCGCGTCAGCTCGAAGATGCCAACTCCAAGCTCGCCGGTGGCATCACCTGGCTCGCCTCGGTGGGTTCGGTTGCGCCGTTCGTCGGTCTGTTCGGCACGGTGTGGGGCATTCTGCAGGCCCTGATCTCGATCGGCGTTGCCGGTCAGGCCTCGATCGACAAGGTCGCCGGCCCGGTTGGTGAAGCTCTGATCATGACCGCCATCGGCCTGTTCGCCGCCGTCCCGGCCGTGCTGCTGTATAACTTCCTCGTTCGCCGCAACAAGGTGATCGGCGAGAAGTTCCGCGGCTTCGCCGGCGACCTTCAGACCTACCTGATCTCGAAGGGCAGCAAGTAATCTAGGGCAAACGCAGAGGCCGGCTTGGCCGGCCTCTCATTTGCGGAGAAGTCATATGGCTGCTTTTGTACAAAGTGCCGTCGGTCATGGTGACGAAGACGATCTGAACTGCACCATCAACGTTGTCCCGCTCGTGGACATCATGCTGGTGATGCTGATCATCTTCCTCGTGACCATCCCGGTCATTGTGAAAGTTGTGCCGGTTCAGTTGCCGAACGCCCGCAATATCGCGACCGAAACCAAGCCCGAGAACATCGTGGTGGCAGTGACGTCCGAAGAAGAAGTGTTCTACAACAATTCGCCGGTGACCTATTCGGAACTGCATGGCCGCTTCATGAACGCGCTCATTCGCGCCGCCAAGTCGGGTACGCCGCTTCCGGAAGTCCACATCCGCGCTGACAGGCAGGTGCGCTTCGAAGCCGTTGGTCGCGCCATTCTGGCCGCCCAGATGGCTGGCGTTCCGAAGGTCGGCTTCATCACCGAACCGCGCAACGAGTCCGAGTAATAGCTCGCGTAGCGAACTGAAAAGGTAGTTATTGCCATGGCCGGTATGTCAACCAAGCAGGCTGAAGGCGATCCGATGATGGAAATCAACATGACGCCGCTTATCGACGTCATGCTGGTGCTCCTGACTCTGCTCATCATCACCCTGCCGATCCAGACTCACGCTGTGAAGCTGGACATGCCCCGCCCGAACCCGAACCAGAAAACGCCCCTCATCGAGATTCCGAAGGTCCGTCTGACCATCGACTTCGACGGGACGATTCTGTGGAACGGTTCGCCGGTCGATCGGGCAACGCTCGACGGATATTTCCTCGATGCGTCGCAGCAGGATCCTCAGCCGGAAATCCATCTCGAGCCGAACAAGCTCGCGAAGTACGACATCGTTGCCAAGGTGCTGGCCGATGCCCAACGTCTGGGCGTCAAGAAGATCGGCTTCACCGGTCTCGATCAGTACATGCAGTGATGCAAGGCTGAAGTCTTGAATCGGGCGCGTGGGGGAGACCTCGCGCGCCCGAAGCTTTTGGCGACTGTCGCCGGCAAGGCGGTCTTAACCGCTTCGGCCGTTTCCGCTTTCCCTGCGCGCCCTTTCCCACCATAAAAATGTCTCAAGGGAAGGTCAGGCTCGTGGCCGGCTTCCGCGACCGATGCGATCGGGGGATCGGCGAGGTGCGGGCGCCGTTATCGCCCGGGGAGAGCCCGGGGAAGGGGGAGAGCCATGGCTGGGATGTCAACCAAACAAGCGGACGGCGATCCGATGATGGAGATCAACATGACGCCGTTGATCGACGTCATGCTGGTGCTTCTGACGCTTCTCATTATCACCCTGCCGATTCAGACGCATGCCGTGAAGCTCGACATGCCGGCGGGACCGCCGAAGACCGGCGGCCTACCTCCGATCATCGTTAACCTCGGGATCGACTTTGACGCGACGATCACCTGGAACGGTTCGGTGGTCGATCGCGGCACGCTGGATTCGTATTTTTACGACGCGGGGTTGGCCGACCCGCAGCCGGAAATCCACCTTAATCCGAACAAACTGGCTAAGTATGACACTGTGGCGAAAGTGCTCGCGGACGCGCAGCGTTTGGGCGTCAAAAAAATTGGCTTTGTCGGCCTAGATCAGTATATGCAGTGATTTGTGAGGGAGCGGACTGGGCTCCTTGGGGATCCCCGGGGGCGCCTGAGTACCTAAGGCGAAGATAGAGGTCTCTGAGATGATCGCAAACAAAATCCGCGCCGTGGCGACGGCGCTTGTACTCGGAACGGCCATGACGGCCGTTGCCACCATGCCCGCCGACGCCGCGATGCGTTCGACGGTTGGCAAGCCCCTGCAAGAGGCGCTGAGCCTGGCCAAGTCCGGCAACTACGCCGCCGCTTGCGCGAAGGTGAAGCAGGCCGAAGGCGTTGGTGGCCTTTCGGCGGAAGAATCCAAAGGCGCCAACCAGATGAAGGAATATCTGGCGGCAGCGTCCAAGGGCTCGGTCTGCGCCGAAGGTTCGACCGGCATCCAGGCGAAGTTTGCCGCGGACTGGAACGCCCGCAAGTATCGCGACGTGATCGCCGACGAAGAAGTGCTGCGCAAGTACAACGTGCTCAATGCCCAGTCGATGATCGTGATCGCGCAGGCCTATGAAGGCCTCGATGATTATCGCGGCTGCATGCGCTACGCCGACAGCCACGCCAGCGCCGGTGCCGAAATGGTCCGTCGCGGCATGCTGTGCGCCTTCAAGGCCGGCGACGACAACGCCGCCCGCGATCTGGCCATCAAGCTGGTGACGCAGAGCCCGACCCCGGAAAACTGGGGCGAGCTTCTGAAGCAGGCCGAACACGCCAAGCAGCTGTCCGACCCGCAGACGCTCGACATCTATCGCTTGAAATATCTGACCGGCAACCTGAAGGGCTCGGACGAGTACTTCATGCTGTCGCAGATGCTGATCGCGGCCCGCGTCCAGAACGAAGCCGCCGTGATCGTCGACAAGGGCGTCCAGGCCAAGCTGCTGGTTGATGCCCGCGCCCAGCGTCTGGCCGGCATGGCCAAGAAGAACGCGGCCGACGAGAACGCTGGCATCCAGAAGGCGCTGGCCGCTGCCCAGAAGCAGCCCAAGGGCGAAGATCTGATCAAGGTCGGCGAGCAGCTTACCGGCATGGGCCGTTATGGCGATGCGGTGAATGCCATCCAGGCCGGCATCGCCAAAGGTGTTGCCGATACCGACAATGCCCAGGTCCACCTCGCGGTCGCCCTCTACGGCAACAAGCAGAAGCCGGCCGCGATTGCCGCCCTCGACAAGGTCGAGAAGAACAGCAAGTCGCCGAACGGCAAGCTGATCGCCCGCATGTGGTCGCTCTACATCCGCGCCCACTAAGCCGGATCGAACACGTCCAGACGCAAGACGGCGGGCCTGAAGGTCCGACGTTTTCGTTTGTGCCCCTCTCT